>PNLC01000479.1 GCA_013822885.1 Bradyrhizobium sp. | reverse complement strand
GAGCATCAGCGCCTCCGCAGCGAGGTAGACGGTGGAGGAAAACGGCACCGGAGCATTGGCGCGGCCCATTTCTTCGGCGATCACGCAGAGTTCGAGATGGCCTGCGCCGGCGCCGCCGAACGCCTCGGGGATCGCGACGCCAAGAAAGCCCATCTCGGCGAGCCCCTTCCAGAGTTCCTTGTCGTAGGTCGCCTTGCCGTCGAGCACTTCGCGCACGGCCTTCGGCGGGCACTTCTCAGTGAGAAACTTCCTCGCCTCGTCGCGCATTTGTTTTTGTTCATCGGAGAAATCGAAGTTCATGGCGTGTTACTCGCGTTTTGTGTGGGTGTGTCTCTCTTCGTCGTCCCCGCGAACGCGGGGACCCATAACCACCGGCCGTTGTGCCTTATTCGGTATTAGCTCCAACCTGACATCGATAGGCCCCGGCGTATGGGTCCCCGCGTTCGCGGGGACGACGTTGGTGGGTTGGTGACTCATTGCAGCACAATCACATCTTCGCCGGGCTTGTCGGCATAAAGCTTCTCGACCAGAGCGGCACGGCGTTCGAGGCCGGCGCGCTGGTTGATGTAGCCCTTGTCAGTGAGTTCGTTGCCGTCGATCGAGGGCGGCTCGGCCATCAGCATGGCGCGGGCGATCCGCATGCTGCTGCCGGTCGCGGATGCGTTGTGCGCTTCCAGTCCGCGCCTGACGCAGGCGATGACCTCGGGATGCCTGACGACCTCTTCGAACGTCGCTTCGGGGTTGCCGACGATCTGCCGGCAGGCGTGCAGATTGGGCCAGGCCAGCAGTCCGATGAATTCCCGATCCTGGCCCGCAACCAGCGCGTCGTGCACGGCAGGCGTGGCGGCGGCGATCGCATCCGTGCGCAGCGAACCGACATGGACGAAGGTGCCGGTCGTGAGCTTGAAATCCTCGACCACACGGCCGGCGAAGATGATGCCCTGCAGCGGGTCGTTCTCATCGACGAAAATGCCGGCATCGCCGATGCAATAATAGCCTTCCTCGTCGAACATTTTCTTCGTCAGATCAGGCTGGCCGAAATAGCCCGGGGTGACGTTGATGCCGCGCAGGCGGAGCTCGTATTTCGAGCCGCACGGCACCAGCTTCAGTTCGACCCCGGGGAACGGCAGGCCGATCAGCCCGACGCGCTCGGTGTCCCAATAGGTGCCGGTCGAGGTCGGCGCGGTCTCGGTCGAGCCCCAGCCCGTATAGAACACGATGCGTTCGCCGGTGGTCTTTACCGCCAGTGCCTGCATGCGGTCGTAGAGATCGTCAGGCAGCCGCGCGCCGCCATAGGCCATGATGCTCAAATTCTTGAAGAAGCTGCGACACAGCGCGTCGTCCTTTTCCATGGCGGCCGCCAGTGCCGCGTAACCGGCGGGCACGTTGGCATAATAGGTCGGCGAAATCTCGCGCAGGTTACGCAGGGTCTCCTCGATCTGACCGGGCATCGGCCGCCCGTCGTCGATATAGAGCGTGCCGCCATCGACCAGGATCGGATGGAATGCGGCGTTGCCGCCCATGGTGTGATTCCATGGCATCCAGTCGAGCATGGTCGCGATCGGCCCGTTGGGATCGCGCGGGCGCACCTGCATCATCATCGCCGCATTGGCGCACATCATCTTCTGCGTGTTGATGACGGCCTTGGGCATCCCGGTCGAGCCCGAGGTGAACAGCAGCTTTCCGACGGTGTCGGGCGTGATCTTTGCAATCGACGCCTCGACCGCGTCAGTCACCGGCGTGGCCGAAAGATCGGCAAAGGACACGCTCTTGATGCCGTCGCAGGGCCGCAGCACGTGGACGACGGTGACGCCAGTGAGATCGAGCGCCTTCAAGGCCTTCTCGAAGGTCGGCCCGTCCTGCACCATCACGACCGCAGGCTTGACCAGGTCGAACAGGTATTTGAGCTTGAGATGATCCTGGCTCATCAGCGAATAGGCCGGCGACACCGGTGCGGCCGGAAGCCGCGCCTGCATCGCGGCCTGCGTCATCAGCGCATGCTCGATCGAATTGCCGGACAGGATCGTGACGGGACGGCCTTCGGCAATGCCGAGGTTGAGCAGGCCCTGCGTCAGCCCGTCGACGATGCGCTTGGCTTCGCCGTAGGAGACCTTCCGCCACTGCCGATCGGCGCCGCCGCGCTGCGCCAGCCAGATGCGCTCGGGCGCGTCCTTGGCCCATTTCGCAAGCGATGCCGGGATATGCTTCTCGTAAGGCTGCAGCGGAATCCGCGATTTCAAAACGATGACGCCATCGGGCCGCCGGTCGACGGCGATGTCGCGCTCGAGCCATTCGATCTTGCGAAAGCCGGGCTTGGTCAGCACCGCGGCGGCGTTCCCACTCATATTGCGTCTCCCGGAAATTCAGTCCTTTGCGGATCTTTCGTTCTCGTTGTTCTAGCGCTTGATATAGACAGGCTTTCGCTTTTCAAGAAAGGCCCTGATGCCTTCGTTGAATTCTTCCGAGCGGCTGCACAACACCTGATTGCGGTCTTCCATCGCAATCACGGCCTCGATCGAGCCGGCATCGACGCTCATGTTGAGACATTCCTTGGACAGCCGCAAACCTACCGGCGAGGCCGTCATCATCGCATCGACATAAGGTTCGACGGCGGCCTCAAGCCCGCCCTCCTCAACGACCCCGGAAACCAGCCCGACCGCAAGCGCACGCTCGGCGCCGATGAAGCGGCCGGTCAGGATCAATTCGGAGGCGACGGAAACGCCGACCAGGCGCGGCAGGAAATAGCTGGTGCCGATGTCGCAGCCGCCGAGGCCGAGCTTGATGAAGGCGCAGTTCATCCGCGCCGATTTGGTGGCGATGCGGATATCGGCGGCGAGCGCCAGCGCAAAGCCGCCACCGGCGGCGGCGCCCTGGACCAAGGCAATGATCGGCTGCGGACAGCGCCGCATCAGCATCACGATGTCTGCAATACGGCGCTGCGAGTCCAGCGATTCCGTCACGCCGGGCGGTTCCTGCTGCCCGGCACGGCGCTTCATCGCATGTTTGAGGTCGAGGCCGGCGCAGAACGAGGCGCCTGCGCCCTTCAGCACCACGACGCGGGTCGAGCGGTTGCGCTGCAGGCCTTCGAAATAGGCGTTCAGCGCGTCGATCAGCAAGGGATCGAGCGCGTTGAGGCTGTCGGGGCGATTGAGCGTGACCCAATCGACCCCGTCATGATGTGCAATCAAAAGCGGTTGAGTCACCACTGCTGTCGTCCCGGCGAACGCCGGGACCCATACGCCGTGTTGCATCGTTGTGGCATGGTCCAGAGACCTTTTAAAACAGGAACCGCCGCGGAGTATGGGTCCCCGCTTTCGCGGGGACGACGATGGAGTGTGCCCTACCGCGGTGCCATGCGGATGGCGCCGTCGAGGCGGATGGTTTCGCCGTTGAGCATCGGGTTCTCCACGATGTGCACTGCCAGCGCGCCGTATTCCGAGGCGTCGCCGAGGCGGGCCGGGTGCGGCACCTGGGCCCCTAAGCTCTTGCGGGCTTCTTCATTCAGGCCCATCAGCAGCGGCGTCAGGAACAGGCCGGGGGCGATGGTGTTGACGCGGATCTTCAGGCTGGCGAGATCGCGCGCGGCCGGCAGCGTCATGCCGACGATCCCGCCCTTCGACGCCGAATAGGCGATCTGGCCAATCTGGCCTTCATAAGCGGCGACGCTCGCCGTGTTGATGGCGACGCCACGCTCTTCGCCGATCGGGGCTTCGGTTGCCAGCCGTTCGGCAAACAGCCGCAGCACGTTGAAGCTGCCGATAA
>PNLC01000478.1 GCA_013822885.1 Bradyrhizobium sp. | reverse complement strand
GGGGAGCCATGATCGACCTGCACTACGCGCAGACGCCCAACGGCTGGAAAGTCTCGATCATGCTGGAGGAACTCGAACTCCCCTACCAGGTCATCGCCGTCAACATCCGCGCCGGCGAGCAGTTCAGCCCGGAGTTTCTGGCGATCAGCCCGAACAACCGGATTCCGGCCATCGTCGATCACGCGCCAGCCGATGGCGGCGAGCCGGTGGCTGTGTTCGAAACCGGGGCGATCCTGATCTATCTCGCCGACAAGACCGGGCGCTTCTTGCCGACGGAGGTGCGGGCGCGATCCCGCGTCATGCAATGGCTGATGTGGCAGATGAGCGGGCTCGGGCCCATGCTCGGCCAGCACGGCCATTTTGCGCTCTATGCGGCGGAGAAGATCCCGTACGCGATCGAGCGCTACCGCGACGAGGCGGCGCGGCTCTACAAGGTGCTCGATACCCAATTGGGCAAGACCGGCGCCTACGTCGCAGGCGACTATTCGATTGCCGACATCGCCTGCTTTCCCTGGACCATGACCCACAAGGCGCAGGGCTTTACGCTCGACGATTACCCCAACGTCAAGCGCTGGTACGCGGACGTGCGCGCGCGGCCGCAGGTGCAGGCGGGATTGGCGATCGGCAAGTTCGTGAAGGAGCCGTTCGACGAGGAGGCGCGCAGGAATATGTTTGGCGCGCGTGCGAAGGAGATGGCTGAGAGGAAGTGACGCTCTACCCGCCGTCATTGCGAGGAGCGCAGCGACGAAGCAATCCATTCCTTCTTCTCGCTGCACGATGGATTGCTTCGCTTCGCTCGCCATGACGTCGAAATGACACGGGCCTAAACCAACAAAGGAAACACCATGCTCGAATTCTTCTTCGATTGTTCCAGTCCCTGGACCTATCTCGCCTTTCACAATATCCAGCCGCTCGCAAAAGAACTCGGCGTCGAGATCAATTGGCGGCCGATTCTGGTCGGCGGCATCTTCAATACCGTGAACCCGAGCGTCTACGCCTCGCGCGAGACGCCGGTGCCGCTGAAGGCGCGTTACATGAAGAAGGATCTCGCCGACTGGACTCGCTCGGCAGGCCTGACCATCAAGATGCCGCCCACGGTCTTTCCGGTGAACAGCGTCAAGGCGATGCGCGGCTGCATCTGGCTGGGTAAGGATATGGTGCCGTTTGCTACCGCAGTGTTCGAGGCCTATTGGAGCGCCGACAAGGACATCTCGCAGGACTCGGTGCTGACGGAGGTTTGCAAGAAAGCCGGCGTCGACCACGTCAAGTTCTTCGAAGCAATCGGCCAGCAGACGATCAAGGACCAGCTCAAAGCCAATACGGACGAGGTGATGGCGCGGGGCGGCTTCGGCTCGCCGACCATCTTCGTCGACAAGACCGACATGTATTTCGGTAACGACCGCATGCCGCTGATCCGCGAAGCGCTGGAGCGCGTCAAGGCGCGGGCCGCCTGATGCCGCGCGCCGTCGTCTGCCGCGAGCTTGGCCCGCCCGAAAGCCTGCACCTGGAAACCTTTGCCGCTGCCCCGCTGGCGCCGGGGCAGGTGCGCGTCGCCATCCGTGCCGCCGGGTTGAATTTCCCCGATGTCCTGATGGTGGCGGGCCAGTATCAGCTCAAGCCGCCGCTGCCGTTCACGCCGGGCATGGAAGCCGCCGGCGACATCGTCGAGGTCAACGACGCCACGGGTTTCGCGCCTGGTGATAGGGTGATCGTCAAGATGCGGCACGGCGCCTATTGCGATGAGGCGGTCGCCACGCCGTCGCAACTGGTGAGATTGCCGTCGACATTCGACTATGCCGAGGGTGCGACGTTTCTGGCCGGCCACGGGACGGCCCACCACGCGCTGATCGACCGCGGACAGCTGCAGCCGGGTGAGGTGCTGCTGGTTCATGGCGCCGCCGGTGGCGTGGGACTGGCCGCTGTCGAGATCGGCAAGATGCTGGGCGCGACCGTCATTGCCACGGCTTCCAGCGACGAGAAGCTTGCGATTGCGCAGGCGAGGGGCGCCGATCATCTCATCCGCTATGACCGCGAACCGTTTCGCGACGCCGTCAAGCGCATCACCGACGGGCGGGGCGCGGATGTGGTGTTCGATCCCGTCGGCGGCGAGGTGTTCGAGAACTCGTTGCGCTGCATCAACTGGGGTGCGCGGCTGTTGATCATCGGCTTTACCGGCGGCATCGGGCTGGCCAAGACCAATCTCCTGATGATCAAGGGCGCCAGTGTCCTCGGCGTCCGCGCCGGCGAAGCGGTTCGCAAAAACCCCGCGCTCGGCGAAGTCCGGATCAAGGCGCTGACGGAATGGGCGGAAGCGGGAAAGGTCCGTCCCAACATCTCGCACCGGTTGCCGCTGGAAGATTACGCCAAGGCGATGCGGCTGTTGATCGAGCGGAAGGCGATCGGCCGCGTGGCGCTGACGATGAGGTGATGACGGCATCACCCTACGGCTTCACGAACGTCCCATCCTGCAGGAACGCGATCGTCTGCGCGACGGCGACGCTGTTTCGCACCAGCCACGGGTGCGACGTGTCGACCACGATATGGTCCGCCATGCCATCGATCACGGTGTTTTTCACCGATACCCGGCCGTCATGCGGTTTCGGCAGCATCGTGCCGGCCAGCGGATCGATCGAGCGGTTTCCGGCGACGATGCCGACCGGATAATCCAGCGCTGGAAACAGCGCATTGATCGCATCGTCTCGTTTTGTGCCGAGCTGCTGTCCGGCGGGTCCGAAGAAGGCGCGGTAGGCGCCAAAATTCTTCAGCCGGTCGGCGATCTCGCTGCCGCTGTTCGGCGTGCCCAACATCACGACGCGGCCGAGATGTTTCGGCCGGTGCCTCGCCATGTAGACGCGGGCCAGGAGCCCGCCCATGGAATGGCAGACGAAATGAACGGAGCCGTCGATGCGATCGGCAAAGCGCTGGATGGCGGGATGAATGTCCTCCGCCAGCGCTTCCAGCGGTTTGCGACGGCTCGCATAGTCCAGGTTGAGGGTGGCAAATCCGGCGCGTTCCAGGGCCACCTGCATCTTTCGAAACGATAGCGCCGTCCTGCTGATGCCATGCAGCAGGACGACGCCGTCTCTACCATCTGTCATTCCGGGGCGATGCGGAGCATCGAACCCGGAATCTCTGGATCCCGGGTCTGGTGCTGACGCACCATCCCGGGATGACTGCTTCGCAGTCACTTATACTCGCGCTCCTGCCACCACGGGAAATAGTCCGGCATGTCGGTCGACACCTTGTCCTTGAATTGCGCCGGGCGCTTTTCCAGGAACGAGACCACGCCTTCCTTGACGTCATCCGAGCGGCCGCGGGCATAGATGCCACGGCTGTCGACCTTGTGGGCTTCCATCGGATCATCGGCGCCCGTCATGCGCCACATCATCTGCCGGATCAGCGCCACCGAAACCGGCGCGGTCTTGGCGGCAAACTCCTTCGCCAGCGCGCGCGCCGTCGGCAGCAATTGGTCGGGCGGCACCACCTTGCTGACGAGGCGGCCGGCGAGGGCCTCCTGCGCCGGGAAGACGCGCCCCGAATAGCACCACTCCAGCGCCTGCGAGATGCCGACGATGCGCGGCAGGAACCAGCTCGAGGCGGCCTCGGGCACGATGCCGCGCTGGGAGAACACGAAACCGAAGCGCGCCGCTTCGGAGGCGATGCGGATATCCATCGCCAGCTGCATGGTGACGCCGATGCCGACGGCCGGCCCGTTCACCGCGGCGATCACGGGCTTCAGGCATTTGAAGATGCGCAGCGTCACCT
>PNLC01000477.1 GCA_013822885.1 Bradyrhizobium sp. | reverse complement strand
GCCGTACGCAGTTGCCACACTCGTCAGTCATGGCATCCGCGTCCACCGCGACCTGTCCCAACGTTCGTGACGATGGCCGACGCCCTCCTATCGGGACAGGATGGCGGAAATCATAATTCTGATTTGCCCGACAGGTTAAGCGGAAAGTTTTTGCGCGAAGGACTGGACCACCCAAATCACTTTGATCCGTTTGATGAAATCGGCGTATTCGCGCAACGGCCACTAACGGGATTTGGTAGCTGCAGCTTTCCGTGTGTAGCTTGAGCGTCTATCTCGACGACCACAGTTACAGGTGAGGTGAACGGTGCTCACGACGAAACGAAAGCCGGCGAGCGTCGGCGAAATTCTGATCGAGGAATTCATGGAGCCGATGGGATTGACCCAAGGCGCCTTGGCCAAGGCTATGGGCGTGCAACGCAAGCACGTCAACGAACTGTGCAACAACCGCCGGGCCGTGACCGCACCGACAGCGCTTATCCTTGCCCGAGTTTTCGGTAACAGTGCAGACTTCTGGCTGAACGTGCAGCGCCGAAGCGATTTGTGGGAAGCGATGCACTCGCCGCGCGAGCTTGAGCGGATCAAGCGTGCTCGTCGGCTTGTATCGGCCGCGTAGCCGAGCTAGCGCTCGCTGCCAAACAGCGTCCGCGCATTGCCGTGCGCGATCTGCGCTGCGATCTTTGGCGGCAATTGCGCGAGCCAGGCGCGGTAGCCGGCCATGATCTCGCCGTAGCTCTCCCAGCGCTGGTTGACCCAGGTATCGGAGCCGATCAGGAAGCGGTCGGGATAGCGTTCGAACAGGGCGCGCCAATCCCCCGTCAGTTTTCCACTGCCGTCGGTGATGCCGCCGCGGTAGGAGAGTTCGCCCCAGAGCTTCGGATATTTCGCGAGCATCTCCGCGACACGGTCGGTCGAAAGCCCAAAGCCGGTATGTGCCCAGATGATGCGGGCGCGCGGATTGTGCCGCATCAGGATCTCGACGGCGATGTCATCGGCGTGGGCGTGCAGATAGAGGTCGTTGTCGACGGCGAAGTCGACGGTCTTCTTCACCCACTCGTTTTCCGCCGCCCTGCCCGAGATGTGGAACTCGCCGATGCCGCGGTAGTAGCCGCGCTTGAATTCGTCCTGCACGAGGTCGAAAATAAAGGGATCGCCGAACCAGGTCTGGATATCGGCGCGCACGCGATACGGCCGGATGAAGGGGACGATCTGCAGCCCCGGCGGCTTGGCTTCCATCAGCGCGTGCGTCCCGGTGTTGGGGCGGCTGGTGGCGAGGATGCCGGTGACGCGATGCTTTTTGAACAGCGCGAGCACCTCGTCGACGCTGTAGAAGGGTTTTGGCTCCCAATTGTAGTGCATATGGGCGTCGAATATCTCGATCGGCTCGTCGGCCCTGACCCGATCGGCCGCGCCGACTGTGCACACGAATGCGACCAGCAAGGCGATGCATCGCCAGGTGGACACGATCCCGCGCCCGGCGATCATCATTCGGCCGCGACGACGTGCGGCCGCTCGTCCTCGGTCTCTTCCAGTTGCGGTTCCAGCTTGCGCCGCAGGCGGCGGTCGATGCGGTCGAGATAGATATAGATCACCGGCGTGATGTAGAGCGTCAGCAGTTGCGACAGGCAGAGGCCGCCGACCACGGCGACGCCGAGCGGCTGGCGCAATTCGGCGCCGGCGCCCGCACCCAGCGCAATCGGCAACGTGCCGAAGATCGCCGCAAACGTCGTCATCATGATGGGCCGGAAACGCAGCAGCGCCGCTTCGCGGATCGCATGCTCGGCGCTCAAGCCCACGCGGCGGCGCTCCAGCGCAAAGTCCACCATCATGATGGCGTTCTTCTTGACGATGCCGACCAGCATCACGATGCCGATCATCGCGATCACGGACATCTCCATCCCGAACGCCATCAGCGTCAGGATCGCGCCGATGCCGGCTGACGGCAGGCCGGAGATGATGGTGATCGGGTGGATGAAGCTCTCGTAGAGAATGCCGAGAATGACGAAGGCTGCGAACACGGCGGCGAGGATCAGGACGCCCTGCCCGCGCAGCGAATCCTGGAACACCTGCGCGGTACCGGAAAAACCGGTCGCGATCGTCGCCGGCAGGTTTGAACTCTGCTCCAGCTTGGTGATCTCGTCGACCGCGTAGCCCAGCGAATTGCCGGGCGCGAGGTTGAACGAGATCGTCACCGCCGGCTGCTGCGCCTGGTGGTTGATCTGCAGCGGGCCGACCGACGGAACCAGTTTCGCCACCGCCGATAGCGGGATTGTCTGGTTGTTCTGGGTTTTCATGTAGATCTTGGACAGATCGGACGGATCGGCCCGGAACTGCGGCTGCACTTCCAGGATGATCTGGTAGTCGTTCGACGGCATGTAGATGGTGCCGACCTGCCGCGAGCCGTAGGCGTTATAGAGCTGGTTGCGAACCTGATCGACCGTGACGCCGTAGACCGCCGCCTTCTCGCGGTCGATATCGACCGTCATCTGCGGGTTCTTGATGTAGAGATCGGTGGTGACGTCGAGCAGGCCCGGCAGCTTCTCGATCTTGTCGCGCATCTCGGGTGCCAGCCGGTACAGTGACTCGGTGTCACCGCTCTGCATCACATACTGATACTGGCTCTTTGAGATCCGGCCGCCGATATTGAGGTTCTGGATCGGCTGGAAGAACGCCTGCATGCCCGGAATCTGGCGGGCCTGGGCGCGCAGCCGCGCGATGATCACGTTGAGACTGTCGCGCTCCTTTTTCGGCTTCAGCGCGATGAACAGGCGTCCGTAGTTCGCGGTGGTGTTGGGGCCCCCGGCGCCGACGGTGGAGTTGATGTACTCGATCGCCGGATCGGATTTCAGCACCTCGACCAGCGCCTGCTGCCGCTCCTTCATCGCGTCGAAGGACGTGTCCGTAGCAGCCTCGGTGACACCGATCAGGAATCCGGTGTCCTCCTGCGGGAAGAAGCCCTTCGGCACGATCATGTAGAGGTAGACGGTGCCACCGATGGTGGCCAGCGTCACCATCAGCATCAGGAATTTTCGTGCCAGCACCCAGTCGAGCGTCCACTCATAGGCGCGCAGCCATGAATCGAACATCGCCTCGAAGGCGCGCAGCACGAAATTCGGCCGCTTGGTCGCGTCGTGCGCCCGCAGCACCCGCGCGCACAGCATCGGCGTCAGCGTCAGCGACACGAAGCCGGACACGATGATCGCGACCGATATCGTGACCGCGAATTCGCGGAAGACGCGGCCGACGATCCCCCCCATCAGCAGCACCGGAATGAACACGGCGATCAGCGAGAAGGTGATCGAGATGATCGTAAAGCCGATCTCGCGCGCGCCCTTCAGCGCCGCCTCGAACGGCCGCATGCCGTTCTCGATATGGCGGACGATGTTTTCCAGCATGACGATGGCGTCGTCGACCACGAAGCCGACCGACAGCGTCAGCGCCAGCAGCGTCATGTTGTTGATGGAATAGTCGAGCGCGTACATCACCGCACAGGTACCGAACAGCGAAATCGGAACCGCCAGCGCCGGAATGAAGGTGGCGGACGCCGAGCGCAGGAACAGGAAGATCACCAGGATGACCAGCCCGATCGCGATCAGCAGCGTCTCCTCGACATCGGCCACCGCCTGGCGAATGGAAACCGAGCGGTCCATCAGCACGTTGATCGAGACCGAGGGCGGGATCTGCGCCCGCAGTACCGGCAGTTTGGCCAGAATGGAATCGACCACCGCCACCGTGTTGGCGTCGGGCTGCTTCTGGATGCCGAGTACGATGGAACGGTCGCCGTTCAG
>PNLC01000476.1 GCA_013822885.1 Bradyrhizobium sp. | reverse complement strand
GGACCATGAATTGTCGAAGAAGGCCGCCGAGGCGATCCTGACCGATCTGGTCGGCAAGATCACCAAGCACCTGAAGAAGGGCGAGCGCATCCGCATCGTCGGCCTCGGCATCCTCCAGGTCCGCAAGCGCGCCGCCCGCGTGGGCCGTAACCCCGCCACCGGCGAGCCGATCCAGATCAAGGCAAGCAAGAAGGTGGCGTTCCGCGCCTCCAAGGAACTCAAGGAAGCCGTCTGACGCAACGGCCCGCCTGATTTCAGCCAGAAGGCCATTCCGGCACAGCCCCGGAATGGCGCTTTTCTGTTATAGAGCGCTTCCCGTGCTCATATTGCTGCGGTCATCATGCTGGCTAAGCCCCTCGCCTTCACCCACACCGTCACCGAGCGCTTCCTGCGCTATGTCCTGATCGACACGCAGTCGGATCCGGCCTCGCCGACCTGCCCCTCCACCGAAAAGCAGAAGAACCTCGGCCGCATGCTCGCCGCCGAACTGCAGGCGATGGGCATTGCCGACGCCCATCTCGACGAACACGGCTATGTCTACGCCACGATCCCGGCCACTACCGACAAGCAGGTCCCGGCGATCTGCTTCTGCTCGCACATGGACACCTCGCCCGACTGCTCCGGAGCGAACGTCAAGCCGCAGATCGTAAAGAATTATCAGGGCGGCGACATCGTGCTGCGACCCGACATAGGTCCGATTGGAGGCCTCCAGGGCGGGCGGGTAGAGGTGCCAGTGATCCGCACCGCCGATCACCCCGCGCTCGCCGACCAGATCGGCCATGACATCATCACGACGGACGGCACCACGCTGCTTGGGGCCGACAACAAGGCCGGCGTCGCCGAGATCATGGATGCAGCGCAATTCCTGATGCAACACCCGGAAATCAAGCACGGCACCATCAAGATCCTGTTCACGCCCGACGAGGAGATCGGTCGCGGCGTCGACAAGGTCGACCTGAAAAAGCTGGGGGCTGCATTCGCCTACACGATGGACGGCGAAAGCGCCGGCTGCATCGAGGACGAGACCTTCTCTGCCGACGGCGCCACCATCACCATCGAGGGCGTCTCGACCCATCCGGGCTTCGCCAAGGGCAAGATGGAGCACGCGATCAAGATCGCGGCCGCCATCGTCGATCGGCTGCCGAAGGACACCTGCTCGCCGGAGACCACCGAGGGCAAGGAAGGCTTTCTGCATCCGATCGGCATTTCGGGAGCGCTGGAGAAAGCCAGCATCGGGTTCATCGTGCGCGACTTCACCGACGAGGGGCTCAAGGAAAAGGAAACGCTGCTCGAATCCATCGTCAAGGGCGTGATGAAAGACTATCCTCGCTCGACCTGGCGAATGGAAGTCACGCCGCAATACCGCAACATGAAGCAGGTGATCGACCGCCACCCCGAGATCGTCGACTACGCCATCGAGGCGATCGAGCGCGCCGGCCTGACACCGGTGCGCGGCTCGATCCGCGGCGGCACCGATGGCTCGCGGCTGTCGTTCATGGGGCTGCCCTGCCCCAATATCTTTGCCGGCGAACACGCGTTTCATTCGCGGCTGGAATGGGTCAGCCGGCAGGACATGGAAAAGGCGGCAGAGACCATCGTGCATCTGGCGATGATCTGGGAGGAACGGGCCTGAATCTTCGCCGAGGTTCCACGACGGACGTCAGCGGAGGGTTCGGCTTACAAAACGAGGAGTCCACCATGCGATTGCCTGCAGTCGTCGCCTTGGCGCTTGTCGTTGCAGTCACAGCCTCAATGCCGGCATCCGGGGCGCCGGCCGCTTCCGACTGTCCAAAACTGGTGGAACTCGCGGACTGGGGCGAGAACTCGACCGGCGACATCAGCGTCGCGCCCGGACAAAGCTGCCTGTTTCCGATCACGATACGCGGCACCGTGAACAGTTCCGAGATTTTGAAGAAGCCGGCCTATGGCAAGCTGAAGAAGCTCAACGCGACCACGTACGAATACAAGGCGAAGGCCAGGTACAAGGGAAACGACAGTTTCGCCATCAAGGCGACGGGTCAGGGACCGAGGGCTTCCGGCACATCGGTCATCACCGTGAACGCCACCATCAAGTAGTGCTCCTCGCGGTGACTCACGGCGGCGCGAGTCGTCGTCCGGCGAAGGCCCTTACTCCAGCGTCCCCGAAGACCTCGGATGCCGCTTTCCGGATTACCTCGATCCGTGGTGCGTTGATTGGGGCCCTGATCCAGGCCACCTTGGCCGCGGGTCTCGCGGGTTGCATGCGTGCGGACCTCACTCTGGTCGGACGCCGTAATGACGCGAACGGCGATCGCGCCCACGACAAGCAGTGCGACCATGACCAGCCCGGTCAGAGCCGGAGTTAGCGTCAGATCGGACCAGCGCATCATCGCCACACCCGTTCGCATTGTCGCCAGCCCATGACACCGGACGTAGGTGAATCGTCAGGCGATTTGGTGACGCGGAGATGGCGATAATGACGCGCCTAGGATGCCCGCGCCGTTACCAGCCAGACCGATGCCGGCAGCAACACCGCATCGCCCTTGGCGAACGGCGTCAGCGATTCGCGAATGGAGTTCGCGGCGGCGGCGCGCACTTCCGCAGACTGGCCTTCCAAAGCCCGGCTCACCGGGCCGATTTCGAGGGCGCCCTGCACAGCGCTATCAAGCCCCCGGCCGATGGCGGCGTCGAGCAGCAACGGACACGCCTCCAACTCTACACCGGTAAAGCCAGCGGCCTCGAGAATGCGGCGAACGCGCGGCTCCGAGGCGAACGCAAACGGTCCGGGATCTTCCGGGCCCTGCTGCGGCAGTTTTGGCACATGCTTGTAGGCAGCCGCGAGCGGCGCCATGAAGAACGGATTTTCGCGCGGCTCACGCCAGCAGGCGAATGCCAGCCGGCCCGAGGGGCGCAATGCTTTCCGCATGTTCGCAAACGACAGCGCAGGGTCAGCGAAGAACATCACGCCGAACCGCGACGCCAGCACGTCAAAGCTTGCCGGTTCGAACGGATAGACGGTCGCGTCCGCCAGCACGAAATCGATCGGCAAGTCCTTCGGCGCAGCCTGCCGCGCCCGGTCCAGCATGGGACCTGACACATCGACGCCAAGCACACGGCCCGACGGCGCGACCTTCCGCGCGAACGCAATCGCGGTCGCGCCGCTGCCGCAACCGACATCGATGACGCGCTCGCCCGGCTTGAATCCGGCCCGGTCGACCACGAGATCGGCCACCGGCTTGAGCAACACATCCTGCGCCGCCTGGCGATCCGCCCAGCGCTGTCCTGCGGGACCGTTCCAGTAAGCGACCTGGTCGGCGTTTTGATCGTGGGTGGTGGGGGCGTCCATGGGTGCGCTCCTTTTCAGTTTCAGAAGCGCAGCTTTGGCGCAACGGTCCGCCTTCGTCGCTTCGCAACTTCAGCGAGACAGCCTTCGCGCTTTACGCCCCAGCTGGCCTGCCGAGCCGAAGCCCGCAGGGCGAAGGCTGGTAGGCGGCGAGAGATTCGAACTCCCGACCCTCTCGGTGTAAACGAGATGCTCTAACCAGCTGAGCTAGCCGCCCTTAACCTTCGCCTGTTTAGCCCCGCCCTGCCCCCCGGCGCAAGCCGTGCCGCACAAACAAAAACGGCGCCCGGAGGCGCCGTTTTATCGACTATCGATGCAGGTCTCAGTGGGCGGTCAGGCCGCCCGCCGCTTCGTCGCCGCCGTCGGGCTTGACGTCCACCTTGGTGGTGTCCTCTTCCCAGACGATCGGCACGGGGGTGCGGACCAGCGCCTTGGCGACCACCTCATCCAGCCGTGCGACCGGGATGATG
>PNLC01000475.1 GCA_013822885.1 Bradyrhizobium sp. | reverse complement strand
CCCCGAAAGATGAAAACCGAAGTTTTCAAGCATCCGAGACTACGCAAGGACTCCGCCGTCCACGTTTCTCTTTCTTCATCTTCACTTGTCAAACAGCCCGGGATCGCTGGGATCCCACCCTTCCATCTCAGGAAGGTTCCGCAAGCACTCATCCGACGGCAAATAACAACCGATTGTTATCGGCTGTTGGTTCACTCATCGCAATGAGGAGCATCACGGGCGCGAGAAGATGCCTTGGCCTCGTGGCCAATGCATCGCCGCGCTCAGTGGCCGGGTTATAGGCCCGCCCGATCGGGGTTGTCAACGGTCATCGTCAACAAATTGTCGCATCTCGTCGAAGAATTTTGGGACGCCAAGAAGTCCCTATGTTTGGGGGCTTCGGCCGCACTTGGGCCACAATCCTGCGACGTTCTGACTATAAGGTAAGCATTGAATCGCCGGACGCCAGTGGGGGTTGCCGGTGGTTATCTACCCGGGAGAGGCGATCTCGATGAACCCGTCGCTTTTCCCATGCGGCCGAGAAAACTTCGAGAGATCTGCGCACCGTTGAGTTCGAGATTCCGGCCGGCCTTCTCCGGCCTTTGATTCCCGAAACTCTTTGCGTGCGGTGCGCGCTACTCCGGACGAACGCCCTTCAAAAGGGCGGAAATGCAAAGTCTGGATAGCGTGCGAGGTCTTGTCGATGTTGATGGAATTTGGGGGGACACAGGGTTGAGCCAGAAGGCGCAACGCGGAAGCGGCTATGGGCGCGAGATCGGGATCATCGATCTCGGTCACGAGCCGCCGCTTTCCGTCGATGGCTCCGAGGCTGCGGTGATCGATCGCCGCCGTGTCTCCGTACAATGGTTTAGCGGCACGATTCTGACTGGTCTGTGCGGCGCAGCCCTCATCGGCGGCGCCGTTTTTGCGTCGCTCGACGGCGAAATGACCTTCGCCAAGGTGCCGGAACGCGTCGAGGGCGCGTTGCGGGGTGCCTTCAGCGCCAATGATCGCACCGCCAGCCTGCACAAGAGCGACCGCCTGCCGCCGCCCAGCGAATCCAGCGCGTCGCGCAACGTGCAGCGGGTATCCACCGTGACCAGGGTCGGCAACCGCGACGTCATGCGGGTGCGCCCGTTCGTCCGGATCTCCGGCAATCTGTCGATGACGACGAGCGATCTCAGCTCCAAGATCCCGCCATATAATGCGCAGCGCATGCTGACCGATGTCGGTTCTGCGGCCCCGGCCGCCGCCGACGATCCGAACAATCCCGAGGCCGTCGAGCCCGATGCCGAAGTTTCCTTCATTACCAAGGACCTGGCGACGGTGCTGCCGAAGGCGAAGCTGGCCGCCGTGGTCGCGCTCGACGAAGTGCTGATGCGGGTGCGCGACGCCGCCAACTGGCGCGGCTCGGGCGGCGGGGTCCGCTACACCTCGCTGGCCAACGCCGCGGCCGATGCCACCGGCGCCCAGTCCGATCTCAAGCTGGCCTACGCCACCGAGGGCAATGTCAACGACCCCTATGCCGGCTTTGAAACCCGCGTAGTGCCGGAAAACGTCACGCTGCTGCCGAAGACAAAGGAACAGATCACCGGCGGCAATCCGACCGGCGAGCGCGTTCACGTCGTCAAGAAGGGCGATAGCGTCATCTCGATCCTGCGCGATCAGGGTGCCACGCTGGACGAAGCCAGGTCGGTCGCGTTGACGCTTGGCGCGCGCGGCCGCGACGGCGGCCTCAAGGAAGGCCAGAAGCTCAGGATCCTGATGGCGCCCTCCGGCCTTGGCCCCGCCGCCCGGCTGCAGCCCTATCGCGTGATCGTCGCCAACGACACGACTGTCGAAGCCGTGGCCGCGCTGTCGGACGTGGGCAGATACGTTGCGGTCGACGTCCAGAGCATGAATACCGTAGCCGAAGCGGTGAGCAGCAAGGACGATGAAGACGATGAAGATGACGGCAGCGGCGTCCGGCTCTACCAGAGCATCTACGAGACCGCGATGCGCAACAAGGTACCGACCGCCGTCATCGAGGACATGGTCCGCATCTATTCCTACGACGTAGACTTCCAGCGCAAGGTGCAGCCCGGCGATTCCTTCGACGTCTACTTCGCCGGCGACGACGAAGCCACGCCCGCCACCGAGAAAACCGAGGTCTTGTTCGCCTCGCTCACCGTCGGCGGCGAAACCAAGAAGTACTACCGCTTCCAGACCACTGACGACTCCGTGGTCGACTTCTACGACGAGACCGGCAAGAGCGCCAAGAAGTTCCTGGTGCGCAAGCCCGTCAACAACGCGATCATGCGTTCGGGCTTCGGCGGCCGCCGGCATCCGATCCTCGGCTACACCAAGATGCACACCGGCGTGGACTGGGCCACCCCCTACGGCACGCCGATCTTCGCTTCCGGCAACGGCGTGGTCGAGAAGGTCGGCTGGGAAGGCGGCTACGGCAAATATGTCCGCCTGAAACACAATAACGGCTACGAGACCGCCTACGGCCACATGTCGGCGTTTGCCAAGGGCATGGAGCCCGGCAAGCGGGTGCGGCAGGGCCAGGTGATCGGCTTCGTCGGCTCGACCGGCATGTCGACCGGCGCCCATGTTCACTACGAAATCCTGGTCAACGGCCGCTTCGTCGACCCGATGCGCGTCAAGCTGCCCCGCGGCCGTTCGCTCGAGGGCACCCTGATGGCGGGCTTCGAAAAGGAACGCGACCGCCTCGACACGCAGATGAGCAATCGCGGCAGCGCGGCGCGCGTTTCCGAGGCCGCGGGCACCACGCCGCAACCCCGGCAGATCAGTCGCTGAGCCCTCCGCGCGCAGGCCTATGATGCACGCCCTGACCGGGGTGCATCCCATCGCGCTCTGGCCTCAATTCAGCTTGCGCTTCGGCACCGGCGTTTCGAACTGTGCGATCTCCGCGGTCTGCGGTGCCTGTCCGTTGAAGGTCAGCACGTTGCCTTCGCTTGAGATCACGACACGATCGCCGTCGGAGATTTCGCCGGCGAGGATCATCTCCGCCAGCGGGTCTTGCACATTGCGCTGGATCACCCGCTTCAGGGGGCGAGCGCCGTAGGCGGGATCCCAGCCCTTGGCCGCCAGCCAGTCGCGCGCCGCATCGTCCAGCGTCAGCGTGATCTTGCGATCTTCCAAGAGCTTCTGCAGCCGGGCAAACTGGATCTCGACGATCCGGCCCATCTCGCTCTTCTGCAGGCGGTGGAACAGGATGATCTCGTCGACGCGGTTGAGGAATTCGGGCCGGAAATGCGCGCGCACCATGCCCATCACCTGCTCGCGCACCGCTGACGTGTCCTCGCCTTCCGGCTGGTTCACCAAGAACTCCGAACCGAGGTTCGAGGTCATGATGATCAGCGTGTTGCGGAAGTCGACGGTGCGGCCCTGACCGTCGGTCAGCCGGCCGTCATCGAGCACCTGCAGCAGCACGTTGAAGACGTCAGGATGCGCCTTCTCGATCTCGTCGAACAGCACCACCTGATAGGGCCTTCGCCGCACCGCTTCGGTGAGCGCCCCGCCCTCGTCGTAGCCGACATAGCCCGGAGGCGCGCCGATCAGCCGCGAGACCGAGTGCTTCTCCATGTATTCGGACATGTCGAGGCGGACCATCGCGGTCTCGTCGTTGAACAGGTATTCCGCCAGCGCCTTGGTCAGTTCGGTCTTGCCGACGCCGGTGGGACCCAGGAACATGAACGAGCCCATCGGGCGGTTCGGGTCCTGCAGGCCGGCGCGCGAACGCCGCACCGCGGTCGCCACCGCACGCACGGCTTCGGCCTGGCCGACCACGCGCCTGCCGAGGCTGCCC
>PNLC01000474.1 GCA_013822885.1 Bradyrhizobium sp. | reverse complement strand
GCGGCGAGGCCTTCCAGCGTGCCGCGCAGCTCGATCGAATCCAGAATGTCGCGCTCAGTGAATGCCTTCACCATGAAGCCGCCGGATGGGATCGCCTGCAGCAGGCCCTCGTCCTCCAGCCGGACCAGCGCCAGCCGTACCGGCGTCCGCGATACGCCCGTGATATCGACCGCCTGCAATTCGCTGATGCGTTCGCCCGGACGCAGCCGCGCCGAGAGGATCATGTCGCGCAGCGCAAGTTGCGCGCGCACGGTTTGCGAGACGGAGCGCTCGGAATCGCGTTCGCTCATGGTCTCACTCCGCAGCCTGAACCGTCCGGGGCGCAGTTTCGCGCGCGACCATGCGATCGATCACGCGCCGAGCCCACATCGCACCGGCGTCGATGTTGAGATTGTAGAAGGCGCGATCCGGATTTTCGTCCATCGCGCGCTGCTGCGCTTCGAGGATAAGCTCATCCTCGTGGAAGATGTTCGAGACGCCTTCGCGGATTTCGCTGGTCAGTTTCTGCTCGGTCGTTCGGTAATTGCGGACGAAGGCCCAGAAGTAGTGACAGCTGGTGTCGGTCTCCGGCGTCATGGTGTTGAGCACGAAGCCGTTGACGCCCTGCGAGCGGTCGCCCTCCGGCGCGCCGGTGCCCGCGGGCGCCACGCCGACGTCGATATTGACGGTGCCGGGGGCCTGGAAATGGATGATCTGCCAGCGGTCGACCGGGCCCGGCTTGCGCAACTGCGCGGCCCAGAACGGCGGCGCCTCGATGCCGCGCATCCAGCGCGTCACGGTTACGGTCTTGTCGCCATGGGTGACGTCGAACGGCGCTTCAGCGACGTGATCGTTGCCGATGCTGGAGCCATGCACGAAGGTCTCGTGCGTGAGATCCATCAGATTGTCGACCACCAGCCGATAATCGCACTTCACGTGGATGGTCTTGCGTCGCCGGCCCAGGCGGGGTCGTCATTCCAGTGCATGTCAGGAACGAGCGCGGGATCGGCGAGCGCCGGATCGCCCATCCACAGCCAGACGAAGCGGTGCCGTTCGACAACGGGATAGGAGCGCACGCAGGCGGAAGGATTGATGGTCTCCTGCGATGGCAGGTAGGTGCAGCGCCCTTGCGCGTTGTATTTCAACCCGTGATAGCCGCAGACGACCATGTCGCCATCGAGCCGCCCCTTGGACAGCGGCACCAGCCGATGCCAGCACGCATCCTCCAGCGCGCTGACCTGTCCGTTGGACTGGCGATACATCACGACATGCTTGCCGCAGATCGTGCGCGGAAACAGCGCGCGCCTGATGTCGACGTCCCAGGCGGCGGCGTACCAGGCGTTTAGAGGAAAGGTGGCAGGCATGGCGCACTCCCAAGCAAGCTATGAGTGCAGTATGTATACAATAAATTGCTGAAACTAGCAAAAGAAGATATTTTTGGCTTTTATTGTATACATTATCTGGATATCTTGGCGCACGAAGGTGTAAAAAAACCGCTCCCGAAGGAGCGGTTCATCGTTCGTCGCGATCTGGCCGGCGTCTCAGCCGTAGACGAAAGCCTTGTCCTTCAGGTCGATGTTCGGGAATTCGTCCTTCTCCGCCCAATAATCCTGGTTGTGCTGCCATTCCGGCTTGTCGCCGCGCTTGGGCAGCAGGTGCATGCCGCGCATCATGTAGCCGGGATTGAAATTCTCCGGATCGATCCAAGGCAGCAATGGCATGTTGTGGTCTTCGGCACGCAGTTGCGGCGTCACCTTCTTCACGCCAGTTTCCTTCATGTGCGTGAGCAGCCGGCAGACGAAGTCGGCGACAAGGTCGACGCGCAGCGTCCAGCTGGCGCGGAAATAGCCGAACACCCAGACCAGATTCGGCACGCCGGTGAACATCATGCCGCGATAGGTCACGGTGTCGGCGAAGTCGAGCGGCTTGCCGTCGACGGCGAAGTCGATGTCGCCATTGGCCGAGAGGTGGAAGCCGGTCGCGGTGACGATGATGTCGGCTTCGAGCTCCTTGCCTGACTTCAGCAGGATGCCCTTCTCGGTGAAGCGGTCGATCTCGTCGGTAACGACGGAGGCCTTGCCGGACTTGATGCCCTGGAACAGGTCGCCGTCGGGAATGAACGCGATGCGCTGCCGCCACGGCCGGTACTTTGGCGTGAAGTGGGTCGCGATGTCGTAATCCTTGTCGAGATAGGCTTCGACCGCCGACAGCAGATCCTTCTTGGCCGCTTCCGGCTCATTGAACGTCTTGCGGGTGAAGGTATCCTGATCGAACAGGATCTTGCGGCGGGTGATCTCGTGGATCCATGTCTCGTCGACCTGCAGTTTCCGCAGTTCCTCCGCGATTTCGATGGCGTTGCGCCCGGTGCGGAAATAGGTCGGCGAGCGCTGCAGCATGGTGACATGCGCGGCGTCTGGCGCCATCGCCGGGATCAGCGTGGCTGCCGTGGCGCCGGAGCCGATCACGACGACGCGCTTGTTCTTGTAGTCGAGATCCTCAGGCCATTTCTGCGGATGAATGATCGGACCCTTGAACCTGGCCATGTCCTTCCACTCCGGCGTATAGCCCTCGGTGTGGCGGTAATAGCCCTGGCACATCCAGAAGAACTTGGTGGTGAAACGACGCTTCTCGCCGGTGTCGGTGCGGGTCGCCTCGATGGTCCAGAGATTCGCCTCGCTCGACCATGACGCCGAATTGATGGTGTGCTGATAGCGGATGTGACGGGCGAGATCGTTCTCTTCGATCACGTCGCCCATGTACTTCAGGATTTCCGCGGCGCTTGCGATCGGCGCTGACGTCCACGGCTTGAAGCGATAGCCGAAGGTGTGCAGGTCGCTGTCGGAGCGGATGCCGGGATAGCGGTGGGTGCTCCAGGTGCCGCCAAAGGTCTTTTGGGTTTCCAGCGCCACGAACGTCGTTCCCGGACATTGCGTGGTGAGGTGGTAGGCCGCGCCGACGCCGGAGATGCCGGCGCCCGCTATCAGAACGTCGAAATGCTCGGTGGCACCAGGTGAGGTCTTGTCGATCTGCGTTTGAACGTTCATCTGCCCTGTTCTTTTTTGCTTGTCGCGATTTGCGAAACGAAACGCCAGAACGTTAGGTTCTGGCGCTATAAGTCGTTAGCGAATTATACTTCGCGCCGGCTGAGGAAGGCCAGCCGCTCGAACAGGTGGACGTCCTGTTCGTTCTTGAGCAACGCGCCATGCAGCGGCGGGATCAGCTTGCGCGGGTCGCGCTCCCGGAGCATTTCCGGGGTGATGTCCTCGTTCAGCAACAGCTTGAGCCAGTCGAGCAGTTCCGAGGTCGAAGGCTTCTTCTTCAGGCCCGGCACTTCACGCACCTCGAAGAAAATGCGCAGCGCTTCCTCAACCAGACGCTTCTTGATGCCGGGGAAGTGCACGTCGACGATCCGGTTCATGGTGTCGGGGTCGGGGAACTTGATGTAGTGAAAGAAGCAGCGGCGCAGGAAGGCGTCCGGCAGTTCCTTCTCGTTGTTTGAGGTGATCATCACGATCGGGCGCAGGCTCGCCTTGATGTTCTCGCCGGTCTCGTAGACGTAGAACTCCATGCGATCGAGTTCGAGCAGCAGGTCGTTGGGGAATTCGATGTCGGCCTTGTCGATCTCGTCGATCAGCAGCACCGGGCGCTTGTCGTGGGTGAAGGCTTCCCACAACTTGCCGCGCTTGATGTAATTCGAGATATCCGAAACCCTGGCGTCGCCGAGCTGGCTGTCGCGCAGGCGCGAGACCGCGTCGTATTCATAGAGGCCCTGCTGCGCCTTGGTGGTGGACTTGATGTGCCAGGTCAGCAGCGGCGCGCCGAGCGCCTTTGAG
>PNLC01000473.1 GCA_013822885.1 Bradyrhizobium sp. | reverse complement strand
GGGCACGGTCGCAACGACGAGCGCAATCACCACCGCCGCCAGTCCCGCGCCGAATATTGCGGCCACCGCAAGCCCGATCAGGATCGCGGGGAATGCCAGCATCACGTCGACCAGACGCATGATCCAGCCGTCCAGCCGCCGGTAGTAGGCGGCGAGGATACCAAGCACGCCGCCGATCAGCCCGCCGACGATCACGCCGACCAGCCCTAGCATCAGCGTATTGCGTGTGCCGTAGATGACGCGGCTCAGGATATCGCGGCCGGTGTTGTCGGTGCCGAACCAGTGCTCGGCGCCGGGCGGCTGCATCACCTTGGTCAGATCGGTGTAGTAGGGATCGTAGGGCGAGATCAATGGTGCAAACACCGCCGCGAGCACGACTGCGGAGAGTACCAGCGCTGCGACGGCGGCGACCCGGTCCCGCGCCAGCCGGCGCAGCACGCCGGCACGGGCGAAGACGCCGGTTTCCTGCTCCTTCACGAAGCCTTGCTCGAGAGCCTCGACGCTCATCTTCGCCTCACCCTCGGATCGAGATAGACGTAGAGCACGTCGACCAGGAGATTGATCGACAGGAAGGCGATGGCGAGGATCATGATCGCGCCCTGCGCCGTCGGAAAATCGCTGGAGACGATGGCGCCGACAGCGAGCCGGCCGACGCCGGGCCACGAGAACATGGTTTCGGTGACCACCGCGCCGCCGAGCAGGAAGGCTGCCTGCAACCCGATCAGGGTAACGACGGGGATCAAGGCGTTGCGCAGCGCGTGATGAACGATCACCGCCGTCTCGCGCAGTCCCTTGGCGCGTGCCGTGCGCACGAAGTCGGCGCCCAGCACTTCAAGGACGGCTGTGCGCGTCAGGCGCGCGATCGGGCCGATCAATACTGCGCCGAGCGTCAACGCCGGCAGGATCAGGCTCGGCAATCCGCCGTCCCATATCGGCCCGGTGCGGCCCGTAAACGGCAACAGCCCCCACTTGAAGCCGACATACTGAATCAGGATCAGGCCGATGAAGAACACCGGCATCGATACGCCCGCCACCGAGCATGCCATGATGATGCGATCGGTGATGCGGCCGCGATTGACCGCCGCCAGCGTTCCGAGCGCGAGGCCCAGCGGCACTGCAAGCAGCATCGATCCCACCATCAGTTCGACCGTGGGCCCGATCGTCATCGCCAGTTCCTCGCTCACCTCACGGTTGGAGATGATGGAGCGGCCGAGATCGCCGCGCAGCACACGCAGGATGTATTCGAAGAACTGGACCGGGATTGATCGGTCGAGGCCGAGCTCCTCGCGGATCGCGGCAATGGTTTCGGCCTTGGCGTCAGGGCCGGCGATGATCATCGCCGGATCGGCGGGCACGACCTGCAACAAACAAAAACAGAGGAAGAGGACCCCGAGCAGAGCGGGGAATGAAATCAGCAGGCGATGGACGATCTGTTGTCCCATGCGACGCCAACGGACCGGTTAGGCCATAGGAACGCGCCGCCGCTTACGCTGACGTTGTGCAGTCCCCTCCCTGGCAGCCGCGCTTCGTCCGACGTGCGCAGCATTTGTTTATCGCGCGATAGTGACATGCGTCGGAGGCGGCGTCACGCCTAATCGTTCTGGCTGCGGCGTTTTGCGCTTGAATCCGCAACGAGTTCTTGCAATGCAAGAAAGTCCGCGTCGCGAAATTTACCGCGCATGCCGGAGTGTCGCGAGTCGTACGAATTGCCAGCAGTGACGGCTAATTCTTCACGCGACGCGTTTCCAACTTTGTTTGCCCTGTGTCGGCGAATGGTTCGATGGATGTCCGAACTCGGGATCGCCATCCGCGAGAAGCATCACCTCGACACAGTCGGCGTTCAGGCGCTCGTTGTCGACGATTCGGCCCGCAAGCAGTTGCGCCTGTGATGGATCGTCCGTTTGAACATCGACCCGGCGCTGCAGGCACTTGAAGCTATGGCCGTCGGAATTGCAGAGATCCTTGTAGAAGGAGACACGGTACGTATTCATCTTGCACTCCATTCCTTCCGGAAAGGCGCCGCAGCTTACTCCCGCTCCATCATGCCGGACAGCCGCCAGCGAGTTGCGTCCAACGATTTAATGTCGGAACTGACTCGACATCCTGTAGGTGCAAACCGCGATCTCGATCACCTAATGGAGGTATCCGGCGGCCCCGCAGGAGTGATGGGGCGCCAATTTCTGTCCGACTTTCCCGGCCAAGGGCCAAGCGCGGCGCAATGGCGTGCCGCTACCGATTAGGCATAGTATAAAGGCTTCAAATCGGATTCCTTGACGGGGATCAAATTTGGCGTGTGCCGGATTGGCTACACTTGGGTGCGGAAGGACAGCCAGCGAGATGGGGATCCGCCCAACCAAAGTGCCTGGCCGTAACAAGGTCTCATCGGCAACACCCGATTGCGCAACAGCGTTTCAGAAAATCGCGCGGGACTGTGTCACGAGCATCAAGGCGCATCATCGCGGCGCACGCGCCGCCGATGCCGAGGCGGTGCACCAGATCCGGGTCGCGATCACGCGGTTGCGCGCCGCCGTGGCGTTCTTCGGGACGATCGTGATCGACGCCGAATGGCTCCGCCTTAAAAAGGAAATTGCGTGGCTGAATGCGTCGCTCGGCGCAGCACGCGATAGCGACGTCTCGGTGGAGTATACCCGACGCAAGCGGTACCAGGCGTGGGCGGAGCGCGAGATCGGCGACGGTCTCGCCCGGCGTCGGGTGCGGGACCACGAACGGTTGCTTCGCAGCCTGCGTTCCGTCCGGTTTCAGCGCATGATCGTGGCGATGGCGGACTGGGTCGAGGGCGGGCCGTGGCTGGGGCGCTGGCAACGGCGCGTGCGCCGCGATGGCGCCGGGTCGCTGGACGCCTATTGTGCGCGCGAACTGAACCAATGGCGAAAGCGTTTGCTCCGCAAGGGACGGGACCTCGAAAATCTCACCGCTTCGCGCCGGCATCGCCTGCGGATCAGGAGCAAGCGTTTTCGCTACATGCTGGAAGCGCTCGCGGAGCGGATTGCGGTGCGCGAGTTGAAGCATCTGCACGCAGCAGCCAAGCGCCTGCAGCGCGCCTTGGGCGATCACCGCGATCTCACGCGCCTCGCCGGCCTTGCCCGGTCATCGCCTGGAGAAGGTGGCAAACGAAAGGCTCCGCCGGGCTACCGCCGTCGCAAGCAAGATTTGATGGAGGACGCCATCGAGGCCTATCGCGGCCTCAAGCGGGCTGGCGTAGGGTAACCCTGCCATTCGCGGCACGCCGCCGCCGCCGGCAAGCTTCCGGGGTTGATGTGCATCAAGCCTGACTGCGAAACCTTCGGTTACGCTGGGCGGAGAGCGCCGGGGCGCGTGTCGTGCATCCCGCCACATATCTGGGAGAACGGCGATGTTCAGGAACATTCTGGTTCATCTTCCTTCAGAGCGTCCGGTCAGGCCGGTGGTTGACCTCGCCATCGCCCTGAGCGCCGCGCGCCGGTCGCATCTCGATGCCGTGGCCGTCGGCTATGAATCGATGGGCACCGTCGGGATGGTGGCGGAAGGCGGCGGAGCGGCCATTGCCGCGGTGATGGGAGACGAACAGGAGCGGGCGCTCGAACGCGCGAACGCCGCGATATCCGTGTTCGAGATCGAAGCCAAGCTCGCCAAGATCGCCTACGGCGTCAGGTCCTTTGCGGCGGTTCCCGCCGAAGCTGGCCAAACCATCGCAACGCTTGCCAGGCTCTACGACATGACGATCGTGCTGCAGCCGGATTCCTCGAATGCCAGCTACGACAATTACATTCCGCATGAGATCCTGTTCAATTCAGGCGGGCCCATGCTGATGG
>PNLC01000472.1 GCA_013822885.1 Bradyrhizobium sp. | reverse complement strand
TGGATCCTGCACGAGTTCTGCAAGGCGTTCTTCGAGGTCGACCACATCAACATGCGATTCCGGCCGTCGTTCTTCCCGTTCACCGAGCCGTCACTCGAAGTCGATATCCAGTGCCGGCGCGACAAGGGCGAGATCCGCTTCGGCGAAGGCGAGGACTGGCTGGAAATTCTCGGCTGCGGCATGGTGCATCCGAACGTGCTGCGCGCCTGCGACATCGACCCCGACGTCTACCAGGGCTTTGCCTGGGGCATGGGCCTCGATCGCATCGCGATGCTGAAATACGGCATCGCCGACCTCCGGCAGCTGTTCGACAGCGACGTGCGCTGGCTCTCGCATTACGGCTTCAAGCCGCTCGACGTCCCCACGCTCGCGGGGGGATTGAGCACGTGATTTCAGTCCCTGAGAAATATCAGGGTCTGCGATCTTTTGCGTTCGGCGATGGGCCAGCGCTGGCTGACGAATTGCTCGACCTCGTGATCGAGGGCATGAAGACCGCGACCTGCTCCACCGAGGACGAGCCGAACATTTCGACGCCCGGCGAGCAATGGGTCGTGCGCGATGGCCGCGGCGATCCACGTTGCGTGATCGAAACTACCGAAGTGACTTACCGCCGCTTCGGCGATGTCGATGCCACCTTTGCCTACGAAGAAGGCGAAGGCGACCGCAGCCTCGATCATTGGCGCGAGGCGCACCGCACTTATTTCGGCCGGCAAGGCAAGTTTCGCGAAGACATGATGCTGATGTGCGAACGCTTCCGTCTGGTGGAGGTTTTCGAGAGCGCGGAACGAGCTTCATGAACGAATCCTGTGAGACAGCATCCAGCACCACTTTGCTCTCGCTCACGACCGCCATCGCGGAGAGAGCCCCCACCCTAACCCTCCCCCGCAAGCGGGAGAGGGAATGGATCTCGTTTGGGGCGGCTAGCTTTTGTCACATGAATACCAACCCTCTATCCGCGCGACCGGTCGGACTCCCTCTCCCGCTTGCGGGGGAGGGTTGGGGTGGGGGTCTCTCCGCACGGGAGGTGTCTATGGTTGAGCCGAAGAACCCAATCTGGAAAGTCTCCTCCAAACTCCGCTCCAACGCCCGCGCACTCCGGAAAAGCTCTACCGACGCAGAGCGCCTCCTCTGGGCTGCATTGCGCGACCATCGCCTAAGCGGTGTCAGCTTCCGCCGTCAGGTCCCCATCAAGGACTTCATCGCCGATTTCGTATGTCACGCGGCGAAACTCGTGATCGAACTCGATGGCGGACAGCATTTCTCCGATGATGCTGAACGAGCCGACACATCACGCTCCGCTATCATCGAAGCGCAAGGCTTCAAGGTCCTTCGTTTCAGCAATCATGACGTGATGACAAACCGCACAGGCGTTCTCGAAACTATTGCCACTGCCGTTGCGGAGAGAGCCCCCACCCTGGCCCTCCCCCGCAAGCGGGAGAGGGGACAAGAGAAGCAAACACCATGAAATTCACGCTCTCCTGGCTGAAGGAACATCTCGACACCGACGAGCCGCTGGAAAAGCTTGCCGACAAGCTGACCATGATCGGGCTCGAGGTCGAGAACATCGAGGACAAGGCGAAGGCGCTGGCACCGTTTTCGATCGCGCGGGTGATCTCTGCTGAGCAGCATCCGAATGCCGATCGCCTGCGGGTCTGCATGGTCGATACCGGCAATGGTGCTGCGCCGGTTCAGGTGGTTTGCGGCGCGCCGAACGCGCGCGCCGGTCTCATCAGCGTGTTCTCGCCGCCCGGCACGTTCATTCCCGGCAAGAACATCACGCTCGGCGTCGGCACGATCAGAGGCGTCGAAAGTCGCGGCATGCTGTGTTCGGCGGCTGAGTTGCAGATTTCCGACGACCACGACGGTATCATGGAGTTGCCGGCCGATGCGCCTGTCGGCAAGGGCTATGCCGAATGGGCCCGGCTCGGCGATCCCGTGCTCGAAATCAACCTGACGCCTAATCGTCAGGATTGCACCGGCGTGCATGGAATCGCGCGCGATCTCTCCGCCGCCGACATGGGCAAGTTCATCGATCCCGGTATCAAGCCGATCAAGGGTGAATTCCCCTGCCCGGTGAAGGTGACCGTGGAAGACACGACGCTGTGTCCGGGCTTTGCGCTGCGGCTGGTGCGCGGCGTCAAGACCGGGCCGTCCCCCGAGTGGCTGCAGAAGCGCCTGACCTCGATTGGCCTGCGTCCGATCAACGCGCTGGTCGATATCACCAACTTCATGACATACGACCGCGCCCGGCCGCTGCATGTGTTCGACGCCAGGAAGGTGAAGGGCAATCTCACCGTGCGCCACGCCAGGGACGGCGAAAGCCTGCTGGCGCTCGACGGCCGCACTTACACACTCGAACCCTCGATCTGCGTGATCTCGGATGAGCACGGCGTCGAGTCGCTCGCCGGCATCATGGGCGGCGAAACCTCCGGCTGCGACGAGAACACCACGGACGTGCTGATTGAGTCCGCGCTGTGGAACGAGATCAACATCGCGCAGACCGGCCGCAAGCTCGGAATCAATTCCGACGCGCGTTATCGCTTCGAGCGCGGCGTCGATCCGGCCTTCATGGTGCCGGGACTTGAACTGGCGACCAGGCTTGTCCTGGAACTCTGCGGCGGCACGCCGTCAGAGAATGTCGTCGTCGGCAAGGCCTTCGGCGAAGACCGCATCATCGACTTCCCGCTGGGCGAGGTCAAACGGCTGGCGGGAATCGAGGTGCCGCTGGTGGAAGCACGCCGCATCCTGGCCCATCTCGGATTCATGGTCGCCGGCAGCGGACCGGTTGTGAAGGTCGCCGTCCCCTCCTGGCGCACCGACGTGCACGGCAGGGCCGACATCGTCGAGGAAATCGTGCGCATCGTTGGCGTCGACAAGGTGCCGATGACGCCGTTCGAGCGCGGCGAAGATGCCCGCAAGCCGGTGCTGACCGCGATACAAAACCGCACCCGCCGCGCCAAGCGTGCGCTGGCCGCACGCGGCATGGTGGAAGCGGTGACGTGGTCGTTCATTTCGAAGCCGCATGCCGAGTTGTTCGGCGGCGGACAGGCCGCGCTCGCGCTCGCCAACCCGATTGCCTCCGATCTGTCAGACATGCGGCCGAGCCTGCTGCCGGGCCTCGTCGCTGCCGCGCAGGCCAACGTCAATCGCGGCTACGCCGATGTCGCCTTGTTCGAGGTCGGACAGGTGTTCAGGGGCGACCGGCCCGAGGACCAATTCGTTGCAGCGTCAGGCGTCCGCCACGGCTTTGCGTCCGCCAAGGGCATGGGACGGCACTGGTCCGGCTCCGCGATGACGGACGCGCTGGATGCCAAGGCCGATGCGTTCGCGGTGCTCGCAGCCGCCGGCGCGCCGATGCAGGCGCTGCAGGTCGTGTCGGGCGGCGCCAGCTGGCTGCATCCGGGCCGCTCCGGTACCATCCAGATCGGGCCGCAGAACGTGCTGGGCTACTTCGGCGAGTTGCACCCGCGGACGCTGGAAGCGCTCGGCGCCGATGGCCCGATCGTCGCCTTCGAGGTGATCCTCGACCGCATCCCCGATGCCAAGAAGAAACCGACCCGCGCGAAGTCCGTGCTCGAACTCTCCGCGTTCCAGCCGGTCTCGCGCGACTTCGCCTTCATCGTCGGTCGCAGCGTCAAGGCCGGCGATATCGTGCGCGCGGCGCAGGGCGTCGACAAGAAGCTGATCACTGACGTGACCGTGTTCGACGTCTACGAGGGCAAGGGCATCGACCCCGACAAGAAGTCGATCGCCATCGCCGTGACGATCCAGCCGCGCGAGAAGACGCTGACCGACCAGGAGATCGACGCGGTGGCAGCGAAGATCGT
>PNLC01000471.1 GCA_013822885.1 Bradyrhizobium sp. | reverse complement strand
GACCACGGCCTTGTCGCCGCCGATCATCATGCAATAGCCGCGTTCGATGCCCCAGACGCCGCCGCTGGTGCCGACGTCGAGATAATGCAGGCCTTGCGCTTTCAGGGTCGCGCCGCGGCGGACGTCGTCCTGCCAGAACGTATTGCCGCCGTCGATGATGACGTCACCGGGCTGCATCAGTTTTGCCAGCGCCTCGATGGTCGCTTCGGTGATCCTCCCCGCAGGCAGCATCACCCAGGCGGTGCGTGGCTTTTCGAGTTTGGCCACGAAATCTTCCAATGAGTTCGCGCCGGTTGCGCCTTCCGTGGCAAGCGCCGAGACCGCCTTCGCATCCTTGTCGTAGACCACGGCGGTATGGCCGTTCTTCATCAGCCGGCGAACGATGTTGCCGCCCATCCGGCCGAGGCCGATCATGCCGAGTTGCATTGCCTGATTTCCTAGCTGAGTGCTTCCGCGATCGCGGCATCGAGCGCGGATAGTCCCGATCCGAGATTGCCTTTGAGGTGGACGCGCAGCGCGCGCCTGCCGCGTTCGGTGAGCACGTCGAAGTCACCGCGCGCCTGCGCCGCCAGGATGATGCCAAAACTGGCCTTCTGGCCGGGCACCGGCAGATCCTTGGCGTCGTCGGCAGTGATCTGCAGGAACACGCCGCTGTCCGGCCCGCCCTTGTAGGCCTGTCCGGTGGAGTGCAGGAAGCGTGGGCCGAATTCGGCGCAGGTCGCGACGTGGCGCTGGTCGCGCACCGCCAGCCGCATTTTCTGCAGCGAACCGATCGTGCCGGGATCGCGGGCGATGTAGGCGAGCAAGGCGACATAGTCGCCGCCGTTCGATCGCGATAGATGCGCCTTGATCCAGGAACCGAGCGTGCCGTTGGCGCCGGCCTTGCGCAGCTCTTCGGCGTTGTGCTCGTCGGTATAGAGATCGGCCTCGTCGGTGGACATGACCGGCTTCTCCGCGGGTAGCGAACCGGTCTTCTCGAACGCGCCGGTCAACTCGCGGGTCTTGATCTTGGCGGCTTCCACATCCGGCTGGTTGAACGGATTGATGCCGAGCACTGCGCCCGCTACCGCAGTCGCCATCTCGAACCGGAAGAATTCCTGGCCGATGTGGTCGATCGACTTCATGACGATGCGGACAACGGGATGCCCGGCCGCCTCCAGCGCCGCGAGCCGATCATCATGCGAAGCGTCATCCTCGCCCTCGGTGCGGATGTCGATGAAGAAGCGATCGGTGCCGTAAACGGAAGGATCGGCCAGCGGTTCGCCGTCGATCGGAATCAGGCCCTTGCCGTCCTTGCCGGTGGATTCGGCGATCAGCTGTTCGGCCCAGGCGCCAAAATCGGTGACCTTCGGCGACGATGATATCGTCACCTTGTCGCGGCCTTCGAGTCCGGCAAGACCCATCGCGAGCCCAAGCTGAACGCCGGGGTTTTCGTGCGGTGGTACGTCCGCGCCGCAGGAGCGCACCATCGCAAGCGCATGGGCAATCAGGCTGCGAATGTCGATACCGGCCGCGGCCGCCGGCACCAGGCCGAACGGCGACAGCACGGAGTAGCGGCCGCCGATCGTGGGATCGCCATAGAAGATGCGCGCAAAGCCCTGTTTGGTGGCGACCTTCTGCAGCGACGAACCGGGATCGGTGACCGCGATAAATCTGTGCCCGGCCTTGTCCTTGCCGATGGTTTTTGACACGCGATCGAAGAAGTAATCCTTCATCACGTTCGGCTCGGTGGTGCCGCCCGATTTGCTGGAAACGATGAACAGCGTGTGCGCGAGATCGACCGCTTCTTCCATCGCGCGCACCTGCGCGGGATCGGTGGAATCGAGTACGTGCAGTTTCGGAAAGCCGGACTTCTTCGGGAATGTCTCCGCCAGCACTTCCGGCCCGAGGCTCGATCCGCCCATGCCGAGCACGACCGCATCGCTGAAATTCTGCCCCTTCACGCGCTGCGCAAAATCCTCGTAATCGGCGAGGTCGGCGGCCGCCGGGCTGTTCAGCCAGCCCAGCCACTTGTTCTCGTCGTCGTCGGTCCAGACCGATTTGTCCTTTTGCCACAGCCGGCGAATGGTCGCTGCAGCACGCCAGTCCTCGGTGCTTTTCTCGACGGCTTTCTTGATGCCGTCGCCGAGCGCTAACTGCTGGCGGTCGATACCGCCACTGAGCGAGGTTGCACGCTTGTGCGCGACCGCGCCGTAGAGCTTGTCGGCAGCATCCGCGAACAGCTTGACGCCGTCCACGACCAGTTCGTCCGTGATGGCGTCGAGCGAGATGCCGGATTTTTCGAGCTCTTCCAGCACGCGGCGGGCATCCTCGATATTCTCCTCGAGGCTGTCGCGCGGCTTGCCATGGTCGCGGAACGCATCCAGCGTTGCCGGCGGCACGGTGTTGACGGTGTCGGGGCCGATCAGCTCCTCGACATACAGCACGTCGCTGTAGTCCTTGTTCTTGGTGCCGGTGGAAGCCCAAAGCAGCCGCTGCGGCTTCGCGCCCTTGGCCGCAAGTTTCTCCCAGCGCGCGCCGGAGAACAGGCGCTTGTAGTCCTGGTAGGCGAGCTTGGCGTTGGCGATGGCGACCTTGCCCTTCAGCGCGCTCAGCCGTTCCTTTTCGGCGGGATCGTTGGCTCTCGCGATCTTCTCGTCGAGCTGCTTGTCGACCGCGGTATCGATGCGGCTGACGAAGAACGAGGCGACGCTGGCCACAGATGCGGGATCGCCACCCGTGGCGACGTGTTGTTCAAGCCCGGCGATATAGGCTTCCGCAACTTCGCGATAGACCTGCTGCGAGAACAACAACGTGATGTTGATGCTGATGCCTTCGCCGATCAGATGTTCGATCGCGGGCAGTCCCTCCGGCGTCGCCGGCACCTTGACCATCAAATTCCTGCGCTTGACGTCGTTCCAGAGCCGTTCGGCCTCGGCGATCGTGCCCTTGGTGTCCATCGCCAGATAGGGCGAGACTTCGAGGCTGACGAAGCCGTCGCCGCCGTTCGTGGCGTTGTAAACCGGGCGAAGCACGTCGGCGGCGTTCTGGATGTCCTCGATCGCGACCGCTTCGAACAGGTCGGCCACCGGCCGGTCGCCGTTCTTCAGCGCGTGGGCGATGGCGCCGTCATATTCGTCCGAACTGCCGATCGCCTTCTCGAAGATTGAAGGGTTCGAGGTCACCCCCTTGACGCCGTCGGTCTCGATCAGCGCCCGAAGGTCGCCCTTGGCGACGAAGCCGCGGGCAAGGAAGTCCAGCCAGATCGCCTGGCCATGGTTTTCGAGTGCTTTGACGGGATTCATGGTGCCTGTTCTGTTCGGTCGGTCGTTTTCGGGACTGTGGCAGCTTTCAGAGGCAGCTTTCGGGCGTGCGCCCGGAAAGTCAACATGTGTTGGGCGGGTGCGGCCGGGTGGAGGAGATAACGCCGATGCCGCCCGGTTCGATCCCGCGGATTCCCGCCGCCGACGCCGATCTTTGTTGGTCGAACCGGCTTTGCAAATGCGACATCAATGGCCAAACGCACGAAACCGTGAAGGAGCCCACCCAGACGACAGTGTGCGGTAACGCGATTACGGAAATGCGCGGCGCCGCAGATTGTCGGTGTCGCTCGGCCGCTCAGGGTCTCAGATAGAGATAGCCCTGCGATTGCAATTCGGCGATCCGAACCACGCCGCCGCGGTCTGCGGCGATGAAGCCCGGCAGCAGATCGGCCAGTGCGACGTTCTGGGATTTCATCGTGTTGCCGCAGGCGGCAAGTTCGATCCCGGTCCTGGAGAATTGACCGATGCGCCGTGACAGATCGGGGTTTGCAGAAGACGTATGAAACGCGCGCAGCGCCTGGCCGTGG
>PNLC01000470.1 GCA_013822885.1 Bradyrhizobium sp. | reverse complement strand
GGGCCGGTCGGGGCAGTCGCCGGGGCCTTCGTCGGCTACACTGCCGGGCCTTCGATATCGCGGTCTTGGGGATTGGATCGATCGCGTTCATCACGGCACCGGAGGCAGGCCTCGAAGGACAGTGTGCGAGGAGCGAGGGCGGAAGCCATCGGCCCCGGCGACGCCGCGCCCGCCGCGAACGCGCGTGTAGCGACCTCCAGCAATCCTACGCCACGCCGGGCGGCCGCTCCCGCCAAGCCATCATTCCCGCCGGTGCAGACGCTCGACTGATCGCACGCGACGCCTTGATGCGGCGTTACTGCCCGACGCCACTTTCCTGAGCCAGCGCGAGAGCCGAGCGCGGCGGCCGCACCACGGTCACCGTGCAGGCGGCTTCGGCCGCCACCTTGCCCGCGACGCTGCCGAGCAGCGAGCGCAGCATCGAATTCTGCCGCGCACCCATGACAATATGATCGACCTGGTTGACCCTCGTGAATTCCAGGATCGCCGACGCGGGATCGATCGCTTCCAGCACATGTACTGTGAGCCGGCCTTCATCAAGCTCCAGCGGCGAGGCCCAGTGGCGAAGGGCGACCAGCCGGTCGATGTGCTTGTTGTTGCCGTGCTCGTCGAGCGTCCTGTCGATGGTGATGCGGCCGAGCTTCAACACGTTCAGGCAGGCCAGCCTCGCGGAAGGCAGGGTTGCCAATAGCTGCGCCGCGGTCCGGCGCAGGCACTCGTTGAGTTCTCCCGACCCCTCCTCGGTATCGAGCGCCACCACCACGATCGGCCCCGAAGCCAGTTGGGCCGCGACGTCCGATTTCGGCTTCGGCACAGTCACGCCCTGGTTGAAGCGGCGGCGCCACACCGTGGTGAGCGGATCACGCTGCAGCCGTTCCGACCGCGCCGTCAGCTTGACCTGTTCGGGATGTGCCAGATCGAACGCGAGTTGGGAAGCCGTCGGATGCCGCCAGACCGGCTCGATCTCCAGGCACCGCAGTACGATCTCCTGCAGCCATGGCGGGTAGTCCGGCTTCAGCTTGCGTGGCGGATAGGGATCGCGCCACAGCCGGCGCCGCATGCCGCGCAGCGTTTCGCTTTCGCCGAACGGCCGCACGCCCGTGGTGAAGAAATACAGCAGCACGCCGAGCGAAAACAAATCGCTGCGCGGATCGTCGCGGACGCCGAGCAGGCGCTCCGGCGCCATGTACGGCGCCGTGCCATAGGGCAGACGGAATTCTTCCTGCAGCAGGTCCGGCAATTGATTGTGATGCGACAGCCCGAAATCGATCAGCACGCATTCGCCCGAAGGACGAAACATGATGCTGCTCGGCTTGATGTCGTGATGGATCACGTTCTGCCGATGCAGGTCGGCCAGCGCGGTCGCGATCTTGCCGGCGATCACCCTCGCCTCTTCATACGGCAGCGGCAGTTCGCCAAGCCGGCCGAGAAGCGTCTTGCCGGGAATGCGCTCGACGACGACATAGGCCTGCCGGTCGAAATCGCCGGTGCCGAAACAACCCGGCACGTGCGGGCCAGCCAGCCGCGGCACGATCATCTGCTCCATCTCGAAGCTGACGATGGCCGCCGGGTCTTCGCCCTCGGAAACCCGGGGAATCTTCATCAGCAGCGGCACGGTGATGCCGGGATGCGTCACCGTCCACAGCGTCGCCATGCCGCCCTGATGGACGCACTCTCCGATCGTGAAGCCGTCCAGTTCCGCACCGGGTTCGATCACAGGCTTCGCCATCGCTTCATTTCCCCACGAGCAGCCGATCGGCCAGCCAATGCGGCAGTCCGTTGCCGCGAATCCGGTCGGCTGCCGCCTCGACATCGTAAGGCACACGGCAATAGGTGATCTCGCGCGATGTCGTGTCGAACATCGCAAACGCCGCCGCCGGGTTGCCGTCACGGGGCTGCCCGACCGAGCCCAGAACCGCGAGCCAGCGGCGGCCGCCAAGCAGTTGCACCGGCACGTCGGATATCGGGATGAAGCTCGTCATCTTCGCCGCCGACGACATCGAGTAGAGCGCCGGCTTGTGGATGTGTCCGCAGAACGTCACATGGGCACTGGTCGCCTCGATGCTGCGCGCAGCATCCGACGTCCCGCTCACATAGTGCCACCGCGCGGGATGAGATGCTTCCGAATGTACGTAGAGCCGATCGTCTTCCTGCCTCGTCAGCGGCAACTCCTTTAGAAAACGCCGTTGTGAGGCGCTGAGCCGGCCGCGCGTCCATTCGATCGCGGCCTGCGCGGCGGCATTCATGGTTTCGGATGGCGTCCCGACGGCACTGTCATGGTTGCCCATGACGATCATGGCGCCGTCGGCAACGAGGTCGATCACGGTATCGACCGCCCATTCCGGATCGGCGCCGTAGCCGACAATGTCGCCGAGACAGACGAACCGCTCCGCATCGCGCGCTCGCGCGGCATCGAGGCACGCGCTGAACGCCTGCCGGTTGGCATGGATGTCAGCAAGGACGGCAAGCCGCACGCGTTCCTCCCCCAACATCATCGCGCCCGTGCCTGCGCGTGTATTGATGGATATCAAACACCAGGCGGCGTGCGGGCCGCAATTGCACGGGAAATATATCGGGAGAAACGGCGGGAATGCCTGGCCGGCGGGAGAGCATGCGAACGCAATCAGCGCTTGCGTGGCGCTTCCAGGCCCTTGAGCAGCAGCGCGAGCACCGCATCGATCCGCGCCGGTGTGCCCGGATCGCTCCATTCCTCGGCATGGCCGGGATGATGGAAGCGGCTGGTGGCATCGAAAATGGCGCGCGCGGTCACCTTGACGTCGGCAATCTCGAACGAGCCCTGCTCCACGCCGTCGGACAGAATCTTGGCGGCCTGATCGACTAGACAATCCTTATGGCAGTTCACCGCCTTGCAGGCTTCACGGGCCAACGTCAGATAGGTCGCGAACATCTCGGGATCATCGCCAAGCCGCTCGTGCTTGATCGCAAACATCGTGCGCAACCATTTGTCGAGCCGCGCCGGCGCCGGACCGGAAGCCTCTGCAATCTTCAACAGCGGCGCGCTGAGACGGTCGAGCCATCGCTTGGCCACCGCCTCGCGGAGCGAGGCCTTGCTGGGAAAATGCCTGTAGACGCTGCCGTGGCTGACATCGAGCGCACGGGCGACATCCACCACCGTCGCCTTCGCCAGACCATAACGACGCAGCACGTCTTCGGTTACCTCCAGGATCCGTTCGGGGGTCAAAACCACGACTTCGTTCATGCGCGCACCTGCGAAACGATGGGAAGACGAGCGGTCATTCAATCCCCTGACGGGTTAATGCTTCGGATTAATGCTTCACCGGCTCCAGACGCTCCGCTTGGGTCGCCAGATGACGGGCAACGCGCTGATTTAGCCAGTGCTGGATTTGGGCGGTCAAATGAATGATGTGGGTAGTCATAGCGTAGTCCTCTGCAAGTGCCCGGCCCAAAGCGACGAGCCCGGTGGCGCCCGGTATTGGCGCCGCAGTGGATATAGCATCTCTCGCTGACAGATTTCAATATCTGTCAGTCAATAATCCGTGATTGCCAACCCTTGGACTAGGCTCTGCCGGCCCGTTGCCCGCCAACCGGCACCGTTTGTCTCACATGAGCGGCGGTGCTACATCGCGGCGTAAAAAGCAATTTGCCGGAGTCTTCGATGATCCCCCGCTACACCCGCCCGGAAATGGCTTCCATCTGGGAGCCCCAGACCCGCTTCAAGATCTGGTTTGAGATCGAGGCGCACGCGGCTGATGCACTGGCGGAAATCGGAACAATCCCGAAGGAGGCGGCGAAGACGATCTGGGCCAAGGCCAGGGATGCGACCTTCGACGTGGCGCGGATCGACGAGATCGAGCGC
>PNLC01000469.1 GCA_013822885.1 Bradyrhizobium sp. | reverse complement strand
CTTTGCCGGCTGGGGCATCCCGTTTCCGAACATCCTCACTCCCTTCGTGTCCGGCGTCGAATGCTTCGGCGGCGCGATGCTGATTCTCGGCCTGTTCACCCGCATTCCAGCCGCGATGCTTGCGGTGGTCATGGTTGTTGCCATCAAGGCTGCGAAATGGGGCGACGTCGACTCGCTGGAGACGCTGCTCGGCTTCGAGGAAGCGGCCTATTTCGGCGCCTTCATGTGGCTTGCGATCGCGGGCCCCGGCGCCGCCTCGCTGGACCGGCTGCTGCTGAACGCGACCGGACATGGCAGGCAATCGACCTGATCTCACAATCCTGTGACGGCGCCGAAAAACTGAGCCCGGATTTCGCCTGCCCCGTAGCTGTCGAAACGCCAGCTTCCGAGGAGCCGCCATGAGAATCGTCCGCATCGCCGCCATTGCCCTCGCCGCCCTTGCGGCGTCGCCGTCGTTTGCCAGCGACGGCCCCAAATGGAGCGAATGGAGCGACGACCTGTTTGCCCGCGCTGCCGCCGAGAACCGCTTTGTCATTCTCGATCTCGAGGCAGTATGGTGCCACTGGTGCCACGTCATGGAGAAGACGACCTACGCCGATCCCGAGGTCAAGGAATTGCTGGCCGCGAAGTATCTGCCGGTGCGGGTCGACCAGGACGCCAATCCCGATCTGTCGAGCCGTTACGGCGACTGGGGCTGGCCGGCCACCATCGTGTTCGGTCCCGATGGCACCGAGATCGCCAAGATCAGGGGCTACATCGAGCCCGAGCGGATGCAGGCCTTGCTCAAGGCCATCATCGACGATCCCACGCCGGGCCCGTCGGTCGGTGAGGCCTTCGAGGTCAAACCATCGACCTCGGCGTTTCTCGGCAAGGAGCAACGCGCGGCGCTGACGAAGAATTTCGATGAAGCTTATGACGAGAAACTCGGCGGCTGGGGTGAAAACCAGAAATACATCGACGCTGACAGCATGGACCTTGCCATCACCCGCGCCGAAGCCGGCGACGCCGTGGCGATCAAGCGTGCCCGGCAAACGCTCGACGCGGCCACGGCGCTGATCGATCCGGTGTGGGGCGGCGTGTATCAGTATTCCGAGGGTGGCTCCTGGACCAAGGCCCATTTCGAAAAGATCATGTCGTTCCAGGCGCAATATCTCCGGCAGTACAGTCAGGCCTATGCGCTGTGGCAGGATCCGAAATATCTCGCGGCCGCGCGCGACATCGAACGCTATCTGGCGGCTTTCCTCACCGGCCCGGAAGGCGCGTTCTATGTCAGTCAGGATGCGGATCTGGACCACGACACCGACGGACACAAATATTACGCGCTGTCGGATGCCGAGCGCCGCAAGCTCGGAATGCCGCGCATCGACAGGAATATGTATGCGCGCGAAAACGGCTGGGCGATTTCAGGGTTTGCCGCCTATTACAACGTCACCAACGATCCGAAGGCGCTGGCGATCGCCGAGCGCGCCGCGAAATGGGTGATCGACAACCGCGCGCTGCCGGATGGCGGCTTTCGTCACGGCGAGAAGGATCGCGGCGGTCCCTTCCTCGGCGACACGCTGGCGATGGGCCAAGCCTTCCTCGATCTGTACGGCGCAACCGGAAGCCGCACGTGGCTCACCGCCGCGGCGAAGGCCGGCGATTTCGTCGCGACCTTCAGGGATGAAGCCGGCGGCTTCGTCACGTCGAAAACAGCAGAAGGCAAGACCGGCGTGCTCGCCAGGCCAGCCAAGCTGATCGATGACCAGGTGCAGGTCGCGCGCTTCATGAACCTGCTCAACCGCTACTACGGCGAGGAGCGATATCGCGAGCAAGCTTCGCACGCGATGCGCTATCTCGCCAGCGCATCAGCCGAGATGCTCAGGCCCCTCCCCGGCGTGTTGCTGGCCGACGAGGAACTCGCGGTCGAGCCGACGCATATGACCATCGTGGGAAGCAAGGACGATGCCCGCGCGAAAACCTTGCACACTTTGGCGCGCGCGTTGCCGGCCCGCTACAAGCGCCTGGAATGGCTGGATCTGCGCGAGGGCAAGCTGCCCAACCCCGACGTGGAATATCCCGACCTCGGCGAACCCGCCGCGTTCGCCTGCAGCAACCGCATCTGTTCGTTTCCGTCCTTCAATGCTGAGGAACTCAGGGCCACCGTGACGCAGATGGCGAAACTGAAACCGGCACGGGCTGAACAACCTGTTGTGCAGCGCAACTGATCAGCCCGGTATCCGGCTAATGGTTTGAAGCCATGAAGGTTCTCCGGCGCCGGGATTTGTGGCGCAACGCAACGAAATACTTTCGCGGCGCCGGGGTTGGACATAAGCAGGATGTCCTCGTCCAAAAAAAGAAAACTTTCTTCTGAAACTCTGTAACCAAATCGCCCCCTGCCCCGTAGCTGGCTCTGGATGAGCATTCAAATCACGGAGACTGACTTCCTTCCGGAAGACCACCGCGATCTGATTGGCATCCACGTCCCCTGCGTTGTGCGGGTCTGTGATCTCTCGATCAACGGATGCTCGCAGCGTCACGTCTGTCTTCAAACAATCATCGAGGAGATCGTCATGAAGTTGAATACAAAGTCCGGCGCCACGCTCGCCGCCGCCGCTGCGACCCTGTTCCTGGCAGGCGCTGTCGTGTCGACGGGATCGACGGCGGCAAACGCTGCTGCGGGCAAGTGCATGGCCGGCAACGCCTGCAAGGGCCAAAGCGCCTGCAAGGGCTCGGCCAATGCCTGCAAGGGCCATAACGCCTGCAAGGGCACCGGCTTCTCGATGGCCTCCGAAAAGGAATGCGCCGCCAAGGGCGCCAAGTTCATCAAGGGTTAATCCATCAGATCGACAAGGAGGGCTCGGCGTTGCCGGGCCCTCGCCATTTCGACCGCGCAGCCAGAAATAAAGTCGGCAGGCCGCGTAACTAAGCTCAGACACGCCGCGTAGCTAATCCTGGGTGCAGTTTGTTGGCCGGAACTGTCGCGGCTTGCGGGCGATGCACCTCACACCTTTTTGGAGGATACCCATGAAGATGACCAAGTCAGGCGCCACCATTGCCGCAGCAGCCGCCACGCTGTTCCTGGCCGGCGCCACCATGTCGAGCCCGACCTACGCCGCCGGCGAAGGCAAGTGCGTAGGCGCCAATGCCTGCAAGGGCCAGACCGCCTGCAAGGGCGCGGCCAATGCCTGCAAGGGTCAGAACGCCTGCAAGGGCCAGGGTTTCTCGGCGATGACCAAGGAAAAGTGCGACGCCGCCAAGGGCAAGTATTCGCCGGCCTGAATCGAGGCTGCCCCGGAGAGGCCCGGTGTAGGCCGGGCCTCCCTTCCATGATAGGTTGATGACAAAGTTTGCGGCGCACCGTTTATTTTGCGGCGCCGTCCGGGCGGAGACGACATGAACGTCGCAAGCAGAGTGTTAGATGGTTCGGCGGCGGCGCTTGCGGACCGCCCGGCAAAATCGGCCAGACCGCCCTTCCTCGGCTTCGGTCTCGGCCTGCGCCACCAGCATTACGACGAAATACTCAACGGCAATCCGCCGATCGACTGGTTCGAGGTCATCAGCGAAAACTACATGCTGCCCGGCGGCCAGCCGCTGCGCACCCTCGACCGGATCTGCGAGCGCTATCCCGTGGTGATGCACGGCGTGTCACTCTCCATCGCCTCCACCGCGCCGCCCGATCTCGAATATCTGCAGGGGCTGAAAGACCTCGCCCGCCGTGTCGAGCCGAAATGGATTTCGGACCATTTGTGCTGGACCGGCGTACACGGCAAGAACCTGCACGATCTGTTGCCGATCCCGTACACGGCCGAAGCGCTCGACCACGTCGTCAGCCGCGTGCAGCTGGTGCAGGACTTCCTC
>PNLC01000468.1 GCA_013822885.1 Bradyrhizobium sp. | reverse complement strand
CCGAACGTACCGGACGAGCTGAAATCCATGCAAAATGTCGTGCTGCTGCCACATATCGGCTCGGCTTCGGTGGTAACGCGTAACGCCATGGATCAGCTCGTCGTCGACAATCTGAAGAACTGGTTTGCCGGCAAGCCGCCGCTGACGCCTGTCGCGGAAACCCCGGTGAAGGGACGCTGATGTCGCCCCGGCGCCTGTGCCTAGCGGTGTCCGCGCTACTCGCGCTGGCGTCACCGGCCGGGGCCCAGGATACCTCTGCGCTGAAGAAGGAGATGATCGGGCAGTGGGAACTCGCCACGACCGATCGCAGCAAGACCTGTGTCGTGACCATGAAAGAGGATTCGACGGCGCAGGGACTGAAGCTTGAACTCGAGCCCGGCTGTATGAAGGCGTTACCGTTCACCAAGGATATCACCGCCTGGAATGTCAGGGGATTGGATATCGTGCGGATGCAGGACGCTGCAGGCCAGCCGGTGATCGACTTCACCGAAGTCGAGAGCGGCATCTTCGAGGGTCTGCGAACCGGCGAGGGGGTCTACATCCTGCAGAACCTCGCCGCCGCCCGCTCGCTCGCCAAGTCGATGGACCAGATGATCGGCGACTGGCAGATGGTCCGCGGCAAAGGCCAGATGATCTGCGGCCTGACGCTGACAAATACCGAAGCATCAGGCGATAATTTCCAGGTGTTCCTGAAGCCGAAATGCGATCCCGCGGTCGCGGCCTTCGCGCCGAACCAGTGGCGGCTCGAACGCGGGCAGATCATCCTGATGTCGGCCGCTGGCCAGACCTGGCAGTTCGAGGCCGACGACAATGCGCAATGGCGGCGCGTGCCTGACACGGCCGATCCCCTGATCTTGATCCGGTCGCAGTAGGGCCGGCCCCCCCGGCCGAAGCCAGTCTCAAAATATTTCCAGGGGGCCCTGTCGATCCGGCCGCGGCCAGATCGTCGTTCCCTGTAGCGAGACGGAATGGCTGGCCTGATGCCGCCAACTCGCAGCACAGGAGTTGTTCATGCGCTTCATGTCCATCGTCACTTCCCCGCAACCGATGAAGGCCCCGACGCCCGCCCTGATGGAGGCGATGGGCAAGCTTGCCGAACGCGAGATCAAGGCCGGCCGGATGATCGACATGGGCGGGCTGACTCCGTTGCAGGAGGGGGCGCGGGTCTCGATTGAAGGCGGCAAGCTGCGGGTCATCGACGGCCCTTTCGTGGAGGCCAAGGAAGTGATCGGTGGCTACGCAATCTTCGAGTTCCGTGACCGGGCGGAAGCGCTCGCCATGGCCAAGGAGTTTATGCAGCTTCATCTCGACCACATGCCCGGCTGGGAAGGCACCTGCGAGCTGCGCGCCATGGCGGGCCACGGCCTGGAGACGACCTGCGGAGATGTCGAATCCCCTGCCCACGCTTGATGCCGGCATCCGCAAAACCCAGTCGGCGGCGATGACGGCCGCCGACATCCATCGCACCATCCTCGCCGTCTGGCGCATCGAGCAGCCGCGCTTGATCACCGGCCTGTCCCGGATGTTGCGCGATGTGACGCTGGCCGAAGACCTGACGCAGGAAGCTCTGGTGGCGGCGCTCGAACATTGGCCCGCCGCCGGCGTGCCGGAAAAGCCGGGCGCGTGGCTGATGGCGACGGCCAAGCGCCGCGCGCTCGACGATCTGCGCCGCCGCCGCATGCTCGATCGCAAGCACGAGATGCTGGCACGCGACCTGGAGCAGGAACAGCAGGCGATGCCCGATCCGGACGCCCGCCTGGACGACGATATCGGCGATGAATTACTGCGGCTGATCTTCACCGCCTGCCATCCGAGATTGTCAAGCGAGGCGCGCGCGGCGCTGGCGCTCAGGATGATCTGCGGCCTGACGACGGAAGAGATCGCGCGCGCCTTCCTGCAGCCGGAGGCGACCATCGCCCAGCGTATCGTGCGGGCGAAGCGGACGCTATCGGAATCAGGACTCGCCTACGAAACCCCGCGCGGCAGAGAACTCTCGGAGCGGCTGGCCTCGGTGCTGGAGGTCGTCTATCTCATCTTCAACGAAGGCTACACGGCCGCCCGCGGCGACGAATGGCTGCGGCCGCAGCTTTGCAACGATGCGCTGCGCATGGGTCGCGTGCTGACACGGGTGGCGCCGCTGGAAGCCGAAGCCCACGGCCTGCTGGCGTTGATGGAGCTGAACGCTTCGCGCATCGGGGCGCGCACCGACGCCGCCGGCGATCCGATTCTCCTCATGGACCAGAACCGGGCGTTGTGGGACCGGCTACAGATCCGCCGCGGGCTGTTGGCATTGGCGGAGGCAACCGAGCTCGGCGGCGGGCGCGGATTCTACGTGCTGCAGGCGGCGATCATCGCCTGTCACGCCAGAGCCGCTACGCCCGGCGAGACCGAATGGCCGCGCATCGCGGCGCTCTACGCGCAACTCGCTGCACTGGTCCGCTCACCGATCATCGAGCTCAACCGCGCGGTGGCGGTCGGTATGGCCGAGGGACCGGCGGCCGCGCTTGTTATCGTGGACGAACTGGTGCACGAGCCCGCGCTGAGGAACTATCATCTGCTGGGAAGCGTCCGCGGCGATCTGCTTTGCAGGCTCGGACGATTTGCGGAAGCCCGTGCGGCGTTCGAGGCTGCTGCCGCGCTTGCGGGCAACAAGCGCGAACAGCAATTGCTGAAGCGGCGCGCTGCGGAGGCGGGCGCGGCGGCCTAAGGGGCGACGTCACATCCGCGACTGACCGGTTCCGGGATCGTTGGAGTCCACGGCCAGAGCCGCTTCGCGTCCCTGCAGCCTTGCCGCCCTGCTCGTGACCAGGACGAAGGCGGCAATAAAGGCGATGGTCATCAGCAGCACGATCGTCGGCGCCGGCGCGCTGTCGATGAAGAAGGAAAGGTACACGCCGAGGAAGGACGCAACCACCGCGACGATGACGGCAATCGCCAGCATGGCGCTGAATTTGCGGGTCACCAGGAAGGCGATGGCCCCCGGGGAAATCAGCATGGCAATGGCGAGGATGATGCCGACGGCCTTCAAGGCGCCGACGATGGTCAGGGATAGGATTGCCAGCAATCCGTAGTGGAGGAACCGGACCGGCAGTCCGATCGCTCTCGCCTGCGCCGGGTCGAATGCGTGCAGGAGGAGGTCCCGCCACTTGATGAGGATGACGCCGGCCGCAATGGCCGCGATGATCCCGGTTTCGACGATATCGCGGAGACCCACCCCGAGGATGTCGCCAAACAGAATGTGATCGAGATGCACCTCGCTCTGGATCTTGACGTAGAGCACGAGCCCCAGCCCGAACATGCCCGAGAACACGACCCCCATCACCGTGTCCTGCTTGATGCGGCTGTTCTCCTTCAGGAAGCCGGTCGCCAGCGCGCAGACCATGCCGGCCGCGAAAGCGCCAATGGCGTAGGGAATTCCGACGATGTAGGCGATCACGACGCCGGGAAAAACGGCATGCGAGATCGCGTCCCCCATCAGCGACCAGCCCTTGAGGACGAGGAAGCAGGAGAGCAGTGCGGTCGGGATCGCGACCAGCACCGCGATGATCAGCGCATAGCGCATGAACTCGAACTGGAACGGCTGGAGCAGCGTGTCGAGCACCGTCATGGGCCGGCATCCATTGCCTGGATCGCGCGGCGGCGGGCCGCCAGCATGCCGTGCTTGGGGGCGAAAAAGAAGACCGCGAGGAAGGCCAGCGTCTGCAGGACGACGATGATCCCGCCGGTCGCGCCGTCCAGGAAATAGCTGGCATAGGCGCCGACGAAGCTCGTTATGGATCCGATCGCGACGCTGATCACGAGCAGGCGCGGGAAGCGGTCGGTCAGGAGATAGGCGGTCGCGCCGGGT
>PNLC01000467.1 GCA_013822885.1 Bradyrhizobium sp. | reverse complement strand
GGCCTTCCCGGTGCACACGGTGGACACCCTCGGCGCCGGCGACGTCTTTCACGGCGCCTTTGCGCTCGCCATCACCGAGAAGCAGGAATTGCGGAAGGCGCTGCGCTTCGCCTCCGCCGCTGCCGCGCTGAAATGCACCCGGTTCGGCGGCGCCTTCGCTGCCCCGCAACGTACTGAAGTTGAAGAGCTTTTACGTGGGGACCAGGCGGCCACCCGAGCCCCGGCAGGTCAATAAGCAGGCTTGCTATAGAAGAATTTTCTATATATTAGGGTATCAACCCATATGTATGGAACATTTTTCTCATGACTGACGTAGCCGTTCAGCTTCCCGAAGCCAACCGCCGCCTCGATGCCATCGATCGCAAGATCCTCACCGTGCTGCAGGAGGATGCCTCGCTGTCGGTCGCCGAGATCGGGGACCGGGTCGGGCTGTCGTCGACGCCATGCTGGAAGCGCATCCAGCGGCTGGAGGCCGATGGGGTCATCCTGCGCCGGGTGGCGCTGGTCGACCAGAACAAGATCGGGCTTGGCATTTCGGTATTCGTTTCGGTCGAGAGTAACGACCATTCCGACGCCTGGCTGCGCAAATTCGCCGACGCGGTCAGCGCCATGCCCGAGGTGATGGAGTTCTACCGGATGGCCGGCGACGTCGATTATATGCTCCGCGTCGTGGTCGCCGACATGGCGAGCTACGACGTGTTCTACAAGAAGCTGATCAGCGCCGTGCCCCTGAAGAACGTCACCTCCCGCTTTGCGATGGAGAAGATCAAATCGGTGACGGCCCTGCCGGTGCCGGCGGCGTAGCCGACACCCGCAGTACTACGGACGACGTTCGTTACCGAACATTAGCCCTATTCCCATACACGTGGGGGGATGGGTCAGACAGACATCACAATCAGCCGCCGTTGGCCGGCCTGGCTTAACGCCACGCTGTTGCTGGCCGTGAGCTTCATCGGCGTCGCCGGGCTGTCATTTCAGGCTCGCCCGGACACCGAGATCGTGGCCGTGGCATTTCCGGTCTGGTGGGACTCCCGGCAGGCCGTCTCGGCCGCCGCCTCAGCCAATGCTGCCATCGTCCGCGTCACCGCCGTCCCATCGCTGCTGGTGGTGCGGCCGGACGGCCATGAGGGATTGTCACGGCTGCAGGCGGCCGGGGCCTGGTTCACCATCGATCCGCAAGCGATCGCCGCCTGCTTCACGAAAGTCATATAGGGGATTTGAGCATGACGACCGCCAACCGTGAACTCGAGGCCTTGCGCGAGACCGCGAGCAAGACGCTGATCGTCCTGCTCTGGCTGCATGTCCCGGTCGCTGCCGCTATCGGCATGTTGCGCGGCGCCGACTGGACGATCCCGACCCTGTTCACGATGCTGCTGGCTGCCGCCGCGACGTTCTCGTGGCGCACGGCAGGCAATGGGCTGTCGACGCGCCTGATCGTTTCCGTAGCCGCAATGGGCGGCGTTGCCGTGTTCGCTTCGCAGATGTCCGGACATCCCTGGCAGATCGACCTGCATATGTATTTTTTCGCGACGCTGGCCTGCCTCGTCGCCTATTGCGATTGGCGGCCGATCATCGCCGGCACGCTCGCGGTCGCGCTGCATCACTTGATCCTGAACTTCATCGTTCCGGCCGCGATCTTTCCGGGCGGCAGCGATCTCGGCCGCGTCGTGCTCCACGCGGTCATCCTGATCATGGAGGCCGGCGTCCTGATCTGGCTCGCCTTCCAGCTCGAACAGTTGTTCGCGACCACGGCTGAAAAGACGGCGGAAGCCGATGCAGCCAACGCCGCTCAGGCCCGCGCCCACGCCGAGCGCAGCGAAGCCGAACGGCGAGTCAAGCTGGAGTCGGATGCCGCGATGCGCAGCATGGCCGACGATTTCGAACGCAAGATCGGCCACATCGTGCAGGCCGTCACGGTCGCCGCCGGCGAAATGCAGGGCATGTCGTCGTCCATGAGCCGCAGCAGCGAGGAAACGGCGCGGCAGACCGAAGCGGCGGCCGCCGCATCGACGCAAGCCTCCGTCAATGTCGGCACGGTCGCAGCCGCAGCCGAGGAGCTGACCGCCTCGATCAGCGCGATCGCCAACCAGGCCACCCGCTCCGCCGAAGTCGCCGGCAAGGCCGCCAACGAAGCGCGCCGCACCAATGCCGTCGTCGAGGGGCTCGCCAGCGGCACCCAGAAGATCGGCGAAGTCGTGACGCTGATCCAGAGCATCGCCAGCCAGACCAACCTGCTGGCGCTGAACGCCACCATCGAGGCGGCGCGCGCCGGCGAGCATGGCCGCGGCTTTGCCGTGGTGGCGAGCGAAGTGAAGGCGCTGGCCAATCAGACCGCGAAGGCGACCGAGGAAATTTCCGCGCAGATCCAGGACATTCAGACCGCCACCGGCGAAGCCGTCACCGCGATCCAGGCGATCGGAGGCACGATCGCCGAGATCAACGAAATATCCGGCGCCATCGCAGCCGCTGTCGAACAGCAGGGCGCCGCCACCAACGAAATATCAGGCAATGTGCAACAGGCCGCCGACGGTACTCGCGACGTCAGCGACAACATCACCGGCGTGGCGCGCGCCTCCGGTGAAGCCGGCGCCGCCGCCTCAAAGCTGCTGAATGCAGCAAATGGATTGTCGTCGCAGTCCGAGCAGTTCAGGGGCGCAGTCGACAGCTTCCTGGGTTCGATTCGCGCGGCCTGAGAATACGAAGACGCTGTCATCCCCGCCTTCGCGGGGATGACGGGCAGCTTTGTCGCGCGATCAAATCTTCTGATTGTACTCGCCGACTTCCGGATGTGTCCGCAGCACGGAATCCATTGCCTCGAACATGTCGCGCATGCGCTGTTCGGAAACCGGGCTCTCGACCACCACGACGAGCTCCGGCTTGTTGGATGAGGCCCTCACCAGGCCCCAGCTGCCATCCTCGACGGTAACGCGCACCCCGTTGACGGTGACGAGATCGCGGATGTTCTGGCCCGCGACCTTGCCGCCCTTCTGCTGCAACGCATCGAAGTGCTTCACCACGGCATCCGCAACGCCGTATTTGGTCTCATCGGCGCAATGCGGCGACATCGTCGGCGACGACCAGGTCTTCGGCAGCGCATCCTTCAGGTCCGCCATCGACTTGCCGGACGCGCGATCGAGCATCTCGCAGATCGCAATCGCAGAGACCAAGCCGTCGTCATAGCCGCGGCCGAACGGCTTGTTGAAGAAGAAATGGCCGGATTTCTCGAAACCCGCCAGCGCGCCCATCTCGTTGGTGCGGCGCTTCATGTAGGAATGGCCGGTCTTCCAGTAGGCGGTCTTGGCGCCCTGCTTCTGCAACACGGGATCGGTCACGAACAGTCCGGTCGATTTCACGTCGACCACGAATTGCGCATCCTTGTGGATCGCCGACATGTCCCGCGCCAGCATGACGCCGACCTTGTCGGCGAAGATTTCCTCGCCGGTATTGTCGACCACGCCGCAACGGTCGCCGTCGCCGTCAAAACCCAGGCCGACATCGGCCTTGTGCTCGAGCACCGCGTCGCGGATCGCGTGCAGCATTTCCATGTCTTCGGGGTTCGGATTGTATTTCGGGAAGGTGTGGTCGAGCTCGGTGTCGAGCGGGATCACTTCGCAGCCAATCGCTTCCATCACCTGCGGCGCGAATGCGCCCGCGGTGCCGTTGCCGCAGGCCACCACGACCTTCAGCTTGCGCTTGAGCTTGGGGCGCTTCGTGAGATCGGCGATGTAGCGCGCCGGGAAATTCTCGTGGAATTGATAGGAGCCCCCGACCTTGTTCTTGAAATCGGCGTTGAGCACGATTTCCTTCAGCCGCGTCATCTCGTCGGGGCCGAAGGTGAGCGGGCGGTTGGCGCCCATCTTGACGCCGGTCCAGCC
>PNLC01000466.1 GCA_013822885.1 Bradyrhizobium sp. | reverse complement strand
ATCGCCAACCAACGGCATGACCCACATCGCCATGCAGGAAGCGCTCGACGGCAATTACGCGACCTGGATGGAACAGGTAACGGACGCCGAGTTCTCCGCGAAAGTCGGCTAGCTACATCCGCTGCGCGCTCCAGGTGCCTGAGCACAAGGCGGCGCGCCATGTGCCTGATCCCGACGTGCCGTTGAGCGTGCCGGAGCCGACGGCGCGTTTCACGCCGGTTGCGAGCGTGACGCGGATCGCGCCGGCCTCGGCGACGCGACCGGATGCTGTCACCGCAGACGTGTTCGAGGCGACCTGACCGTTGTTGATTTCGAGAGAGACCGACGCACCGCTGTTGCAGGCGGCGTTGGACGACGTGATCTGAACGTTCCAGTCGCCGTCGAACGATGCGGCTGCGGAAGGCGTGGCGGTTGCCAGCGTTGCGAGCAGAGAAGCGGCGATGGCAGATTTATGGAAGTAGTTCATGGCGTGGCCCTGTTGTTTGGACACGCCCACTGTCTCACGGAGCTCTCGGGGTGACTGTGACTGCTGTCACCCGCGAACTGAGACGGAACCAAAAAATTAGCCCGGCTATCATGCCGGGCTGTTGTCGAATGCGCGAAAGCCTGGCTGTCAGTTGACGCGGGTCCAGGTCTGGCCGCCGCAGAACACGCCGCCAAAGGCGCAGCCCTGAACGCGCAGGCTGTCGGTGCCCTTCAACGCGATGGTGGAATCATAGGTGCTGCCGCTGGTCGGATCGAGAATCCGGCCGCTCCATTTGTCTCTCCCGGGCTTCATGTTGATCAGAACCTGCTCGCCGTTCTGGTTCGACTTCTTGTCGACGGAATAGCCGCACAGATTGGGGCCGCATTGTTCGATCCGTACCTTGCCTTCCTTTTCCTCGGTCAGCCATACGCCGAGCGGCGAGTTCGCGGGCGAAGGCGCTGAGGTTGCCGGAGCCGCGGCCTGTTTCTGCGGGGCTGGTGCGGGCTGAGGTGCGGCTGCCGGAGCAGGTGCCGGTTCGACGGCCGTAGCAGTGCTCTGCGGCACCGGGGGCGCTGGGACATTTGCGGGGGCCACCGTCGCGGTCGATGTTTCGCCCCGCGAAGCGGTGGCCGGAGCGGTCGGAGCAGGCGCTACAGCCGCAGGCGCCGCGGGAGCGGTAGCCTGCTCGGCCGGGGCCGGTGCCGCCGGAGCCGCAGTTTCGGGCGCGGGCTGCGGGGCCGTCTTCGCCTGTTGCGGCGACTTCTTGGTCCGGCGATCCGTATCGCCTTCCTCGCCGCGCGAGCTCTTGGCCTTCTTGCCGGTATTGTCGAAGACGCCGGGTATCGAAACGGTGCCACGGTCGGGATCGATCGTGATGGTGCGGCCGCCATAGTCAAACGTGTACTGGGCGTGCGCGGCGGTGCTCATCAACAAGAGCACGGCGATACCGAGACACTTCTTCATTGCGATCTCCTGAGCGGAATCCCCAAACCCCGAAACTACGCAGGGTCAGCTTCACCAAACGTGATCCAGATCACTTTCAAACTATAAGTCGTGTACTAGCGGCTTTGGTTCAAATCCTGTTGGGCGAGTCTAGTTTGCCGTCAAAAGGCGGTCAATTTTTCGGGCCCTATCGGGCGAGAATCCGTCCACGAAAAGTCCGCAGCTACGCCTCGGCGCTGTCCTTGCGGACCGGATTGGCATGGGCGCTTCGTCCGGTCATCTCGCTCTTCAATTGCTCGAAGCGCCGGCGAGCCTCGCTTTCGCGATCGTCGACAAGCTGGATCGCGGCGTCGCGTTCAAGCGGTCCGGTGACAAGCGGGTTTGAATTGTCGCCGAAGGTCTCGTCGACATAGTAGTCGCCATTGTCGAGACGCACCGTCCATTTGAAACGGATCGCAGCCATCGGTCCGGGACCTACCTTGGAATATCCATGCGCCTCGATAGGCGAATGGGCCGCCGGGATCGGAGGCGGGCTTACGGGTCTTGACCCCGTGAGAGCAGCCTTTTCGGGCTCTCTGGAAGTCTCAGAGTTGTCGAGAATGCTGGCAATGGCCGCCAGCGCACTGTCAGTCGGATCGCTCTGAGCCAAGGTTTTGCCTCCGGATCGAGTTCAATCTCCGGAATCGGTGTCCCACGCCGCCCGGTGCGTTTTCCTCAGTGCCGATAAGGCTGGACTTTGTCAAATTTTGTCGTTTTTGCGGCGAGCGTTATGCACAAACCGTAGGTTGCCTGTTTTTCCAGGGCCGCGTCTGGTCAGGTGGCCAGCCAGGTGAAACAGCGTGCTCTCGGCGCCAATTCCTGAAGGCCATGCGCGCGCCTCGTTCCCGGCCGGCCGTTGGATCGGCCGCGCCTCATCGTCTTTCACTCCGGGGAGGTCAGCCCAACACGTCCTGATTGATCACGTTCTGGCGCAAGGGATCGCCGTCCAGCACGCTCAGAATGTTGCGCGCGGTCTGTTCGCTCATGCGGTCCACGGCCTCCACCGTGACGCCGGCCACGTGCGGCGCCATGATGACGTTGGGGAGAGAGAGCAGCGCCTGACCGGCCGGTGGCGGCTCCTGCTCGAAGACGTCGAGACCGGCGCCGGCAAGCCGCCCCGACACCAGCGCATCGTACAGCGCGGTTTCGACGACGATGCCGCCGCGCGCGGTGTTGACCAGATAGGCGGTCGGCTTCATGCGCTTCAGCCTGTCGGCATTGAACATGCCGATCGTCTCCGGATTTTTCGGGCAATGGATGCTGACGAAGTCGGCGCGCGGCAGGGCGGCGTCGAGGTCGGCAGCCGGTTCGCAGCCGGCCGCCTTGATGTCGGCGGCCGACTTGTAGGGATCGAACACCAGCACATTCATTTCCATCGCCAGGCAGCGCTTGGCGGTACGGCTGCCGATGCGGCCAAAGCCTATGATCACGATTGTCTTGCCGAAGAGGTCAAACGGCAGCATGCCGAGCCGGTCAGGCCATTTGTTGTCCCTGACCAGCGAATGCATTTCGGTCGCGCGCTTGGCGAGCGTCAGCATCATGAACAGCGCGCATTCGGCGACAGAGGGCGAGTTGGCCGTGCCCGCGACCATCAGCGGGACCTTGCGGCGGCTAAGGGCGGGGACGTCGACGGCGTCGAACCCGACCCCGATCCTGGTCACGACGAGCATGTCCCCGGAAGATTCGAGTTCGGGTTCGCCAAAGCGGGTGCCGCCGAGGGCGACGCCGTGCACCGGCGCATGCTCCTTCAGCTTGGCGTTGAAATCCGCCTGCGAGATCATGTTGGGAAATTCGACGAGATCGATGTCGTCGCGCGCGTTAAGAAGCGCTCTTCCCTGTTGCGACATCGATTCCGTGACGAGGATTTTCTTCTTGTTGGTCGCCATTTCCTGCCCTTGGTGCCTTTGGCGCGTCGTCAAAGGACGGCGCCGGTCACCTCGTTTAGCAGGTGCATATTGTTGAGGTCCACAGCCAATCGGAGCGGGGCGCCCTCCTGGGCGTTGGCATTCGGATTGACCCGGCCGCAGACCTGCGTGCCATCGAGCGTGAAATAGATCAGCGTCTCCATTCCCATCGGTTCGATGACGTCAAGCACGGCTTCGAACGGCTCGACGCCCGGCTCGGTATGCGGCTTCGAGTCGGCGATATGCTCTGGCCGCAATCCGAGCAGCAGCTTGTCGGTGCGCGGGACCGCCTTATAACGGGCGGCGCGGGCCGGCGGCAGCGGGAATGCAAGGCGATCGGTCAGGCGGACGTGCAGCTTGCCGCCGACGTCCTCCAGCCGGCAGGGGATGAAATTCATCGCCGGCGAACCGATGAAGCTGGCGACGAACTTCGTCGCCGGCTTGTGATAGAGTTCGTTCGGTGTGCCGATCTGCTCGATGAGGCCATGGTTCATGACCACGACGCGGTCGGCGAGCGTCATCGCC
>PNLC01000465.1 GCA_013822885.1 Bradyrhizobium sp. | reverse complement strand
GGCCGCGGCGTCAGGTTTGCGGGAAACGGGGGTCTCGGCTGCCATCGGCGATGTCCTGAATCCGTCTGTTGTAACAGCTGGAAGTATCGCAAACAACACAGGTTTTTGGACTCGTCGCCGTGTCGATCCGATTGCGGCGCCGGACGAACGAACGTATCGTGCGGCACGGCAATCTCGACCACAGACACGAAAAACGGGGCGGAAACGCGATGCCAACTTCACGCACCATTTCCGCCAATGGAATCGAGTTCTTTCTGCTCGAACAGGGCCAGGGTCGGCTCGTGCTGCTCTGCCACGGCTGGCCCGAACTGTCTTACTCCTGGCGGCACCAGATTGCAGCGATCGCAGACGCCGGCTTCCGCGTCGCAGCGCCTGATATGCGCGGGTTCGGCCGGACCAGCGCGCCTGCCGATATCGGTGCCTACACCCTGTTCGACAATGTCGGCGACATGGTCGCGCTGGTGGCGGCCCTCGGCGAGAAGCAGGCGGTCATCGTCGGCCATGACTGGGGCGCGCCGGTCGCCTGGCATGCGGCGATGTTCCGGCCCGATGTCTTCACCCGGGTTGCCGGCCTGAGCGTTCCGCCGCCGTCCCGCGGCCGCGGTCTGCCGCTCGAGACCCTGAAGAACAACGGCATCACCAACTTCTACTGGCAATACTTCCAGACACCCGGGGTGGCGGAAGCCGAGTTCGAGCGCGACGTCGCAGCCACAATGCGAATCATCCTGGGCGGACGCGGGTTCTCTGACCCCTCCGCGCACCAGTTCGTCCAGGAGGGCAAGGGCTTCCTTGCCGATGCCGACCCGCATCGGCCGCTGCCGAATTGGCTGACCGAAGCCGACATCGCCACCTTCGCCGAGATCTACCGCAAGTCCGGCTTTCGCGGCGGGCTGAACTGGTACCGCAATATCGACCGGAACTGGGAGCTGACGGCCCCGTGGCAGGGCGCGCAGATCCACCAGCCGTCGCTGTTCATCGCGGGCTCGAACGATGGCGTGATCACCGGCCTGATCGGCGCCAAGCAGGTCAAGGAGATGGAGCGTGTGCTGCCCAATCTGAGGCAGAAGCTCATTGTCGATGGCGCCGGCCACTGGATTCAGCAGGAGCGGCCGGAGGAGGTCAACGCCGCCCTGATCGCTTTCCTCAAGAGCTAATAAAGCCCTCGCCCGCTGAGCACCTCGCTCGGGCCCCGCGGGTCGACGGGCAGGTAAGCCGCGCTCGGAGCCATGTAGCTCGCGTGGCCTTCGTAGGACACCGCCCGCGGATTTTCGACCGGACGGCCGCGCGACCGGCTCGATGCCGACATCTCCGAGGTCGCGTTGATCGAGGCGTGGTCGGCCGTGGTGTTGCCGAGGCTGTAGGGGCGGCCTTCCGGCATCGGAACGTCACCGCGGATTCGGCCCGCGGACGAGGTCATCTCGGGTACGAACGGCCGGGCAGAAGCAACCCGGACCGTAGACGGCGACGGTGCAGGCTGTCCGGTCCGCAGGGTTGCCAGCAGCTGGCGGTCGTCGGAGCCTTCGAGCGGCGCCCGGCCGACATACTCGACGCGGACCTTGGCGACGCCATTGGCTTTGAAGTCAAGCAGTTCCGCCGCCTTGTTGGAGACGTCGATGAGCCGGTTGCCGTGGAACGGGCCGCGGTCATTGACCCGGACGATGAGCGACTTGCCGTTCCGGACGTTGGTGACACGGGCGTAGCTCGGGATCGGCAGGGTCGGATGGGCAGCCGTCAGCGAAGCCATGTCGAAAACCTCGCCATTGGCGGTCAGCCGGCCATGGAAATCATCGCCGTACCAGGAGGCCATTCCCTCGGCGCGGTAGTTGGGATCCTCTTCAGGCACGTAGACCCGACCCGCGACCGTGTAAGGCTTGCCGATTCGGTAGGTGCCTCCGCCCTTCGGCACGGCTTCCCCGAACGCTACCACGCGAGGGCTGGAGGAAACGCCGTATTTGGGATCGACGCGGCCGGCGAACTTCTCGGAGGAAGCGCAGTTGGCGAGGACGAGACACGTTGCGACCGCAGCAATGCTGTGCGCCACACGGACAATCGATTTTGACCGTCGAATCCCCATTCGCCCCAATTACCATTCCAACGGCCGCGTGCCTACATTGAGGCCAGTGCGCGTTACTTTGCGATGCGGCCCACCACCGCATCACCCCATGAAGATATCGCAACCCGAACGCGGCGGAAATGGGGTCGGCGTTCGCGCGATGCATCTCAGCGCCAACTTGGTAAATCAATCGTAGCCTGAAATATCCGGCGAACTACGGAAGTGCAGCCGCCGATTGCCGGCAAATCGTGCGCTGTTTGGGAAGCCTTTGTGAGCCTTCGGACAATCTGTTGCATCAAATCATCACTCACCCCCGATCTTCGATTTCATCTCCCGAATCTTTTTGACTGTGCAGCGCTGCAGTCGTTCTGTGGGCATGCGGGGGCGCAAAGGATTGGTACGATGATTGAGACAGTTACAGCTGTGATGGCCCTGGTGAGCGCCGGGATTTTTCTTGCCCACGCATTTGAAGGTTATCGTTACAGGGCGTGAGCCTTTACCGGCCAAGGTTCGGGTACCCACCCGATTCTCTGGCTGATAGTTGGATACGTGGTTCCGGCAGGGGGATTCGGAAAGTTTTAATAAATTCGGACGAGCATCTGGGGTGGTAGGTGTATCATGCGTAACCACGACACTGTCTCCAACGGATTCCTGGTCCTGACAACGGTCAGCCTTGCGCTCCTGTGTTCGAGCCTGCTGGCCTTTGCGTTCGGCTAGATCGATCGCCGCTTGCGATCCCGACACCGGGATTTGTCGCCTTCCCGGGTGATTTGGGGTCGCCTTTCCCCGCCGCACTTCCTGCTAGCTCGCTGACGGCCAGTTCCCCAGGTGGTCCACCTGACGGGTGAGCGTTTGATGCACGTCAATGCGGGCGTGCCGAATCGGATGAATTGTTACCGCACATGATGCCTGACAATGCTGTCCTGCATCATTCGGCGATCTTCGCCGTTTTCTCCTAGACTGCCCCGCCATCGCTGGCATTCGGCGCTGCGGGGCATTTTAGTTCAATGGCTGGCGGCAAATCCGAGATCGTGCCTGGCTTGCGCCGTCATCATATCGGGCCTCCACGCGGGTTCGAAGGTGACCCGGACGTCAACGAACTCGACGTCGGGTACGCCCCAGGCGCTGTTTGCGACGCCTTCCCTGAGATAGCCGGCGGCCGGACAGCCCGGCGTGGTCGTCGTCATGGTTATGCGGACGACGCCCCCCTCCTCCACTGCGATGTCGTAGATGAACCCGAGATCGACCACGTTGTAGCCAAGCTCGGGATCGATCACGTTACGCAAGGCGTCCCTGATCCGAGTTGCGAGTAGCGTGGTCATCCCCTGGCCTCAATCGCAGAGCCAACCCTGATCGAGATCTTGTAGGTCGTCCGCCCGGCATCAAAATCGCCACGCCACTGGTGGCCGCGTTTGGCAAGCTCCGGGAACAGAAAGCGCGGTTCGCGCAACAACAGCGCCGACAGCACCTCGCCGGCCTTCATGCGTTCGATAGCCTCAAGGATTCTGGCCATCGGCTCGGGGGGATCGAGATCGCGGTTGTCGAGATCGATCGACGGTTCCGGCCACGCTGACGCATCGGCGCTACCCGGATTGATTGAGGGTAGCGACAGGGCGGCATCGGGACGAAAGAGGACTTCCCACTCGCCGCCATCCAGTTCGATGGCTTCATGACTGAAGCCTCTCGATCCCAGCACGCCGAACAGCGGGATCGGCTTGAAGGTTGCGAACAGCCGCATGCCCTGACCGGGCTTGAGGCCTTCGACGGCCTGCATGATGACGCTGAACGGCTCGCCGCCGGCGCGCAGGATCGGCCTCACATCGAC
>PNLC01000464.1 GCA_013822885.1 Bradyrhizobium sp. | reverse complement strand
TCCTCGATCTCGATCACGAAACTTGCCGCTGCGACCGACCGGCCCGACCGCTTCATCGGCATGCACTTCTTCAATCCGGTGCCGCTGATGGCGCTGCTCGAATTGATCCGCGGCCTGCAGACCTCTGACGACACCCACGCCAAGGCGGAAGCCTTTGCCAAGAAAGTTGGCAAGGTCGCGATCACGGCAAAGAACAGCCCTGGCTTTGCGGTCAATCGCATCCTGTGCCCGATGATCAACGAGGCGATCTTCGCGCTGCAGGAAGGCATTGCGACCGCCGAAGACCTCGACGCCGGCATGAAGCTTGGTTGCAACCATCCGATCGGCCCGCTGGCGCTCGCCGACATGATCGGCCTCGACACCATGCTGTCGGTGATGGAAGTGTTTTACGAAGGCTTCAACGATCCGAAATACCGGCCCGCGCCGCTGCTGAAGGAAATGGTCGCCGCCGGCCATCTCGGCCGCAAGACCGGGCAGGGGTTTTACAGCTACGGCAAGTGACGCTTCGTAGGTGGGTCAGCGTAGCGTAACCCACCAATGTCTTGATACGAGGTTGGTCTAGCGGTGGGTTACGGCTTCGCCTAACCCGCCCTACGAATTGAGGGAAGTTCATGCGTATTGCGGTTGTCGGCGCCGGCGGCGTCGGAGGTGGGTTTGGCGCGGCGCTGGCCAAGGCGGGCGCCGACGTTACCTTCATCGCGCGTGGCGCGCATCTGGCGGCCATGAAGCGCGATGGGCTGAAAGTTCAAAGCCCGCGCGGCGACACTCATCAGGTGCCGACGCAGGCAACCGACAATCCCGCCGAGATTGGTGTGGTCGATATCGTGCTGTTCTGCGTCAAGCTGTGGGACGTCGAAAGCGCCGGCGCGGCCATCAAGCCGCTGGTCGGCCCCGATACCGCCGTCATCCCGCTGCAGAACGGTATCGACGCCGCCGAGCGGCTGCTGCCGATCCTCGGGCCGAAAGCCGTGATGGGTGGCGTGGCGCAAATCAGCGCATCGATTGTCGCGCCCGGCGTGATCCAGCAGGTCGGCACCTTCATGCGCATGGTGTTCGGCGAGCTCGACGGCACGCGCAGCAAGCGGGCCGAAGCATTTCTCGCGATGTGCCAGAAGGCCGGCTTCGATGCGACGCTAAGCGAGCAGATCCTCACCGAACTCTGGATGAAGTTCATCCTGCTCGCCACCAATGCCGGCATCACCGCGGCGACGCGTCAGCCGATCGGCAGGCTGCGGGATGATTCCGACATTCGCGCGGTCATGATCGCCGCTTTCCGGGAAGTGTATGATGTCGGCAAGGCAAAGGGGATCGCCCTGCCGGCCGACGCGGTGGAGAAAACGCTTGCCTTCATGGATCACGCGCCGCCGGCCATGAAGGCGTCGATGGCGCTCGATCTCGAACGCGGCAACCGGCTCGAACTGCCCTGGCTCAACGGCAAAGTCGTCGAACTCGGCCGCCGGCTTGGCGTGGCGACACCGGCGCACAGCATGATGTATGCGGTGCTGAAGCCGTACGTTATGGGCGCGCCTGCCTGATTGTGCACCAGTGTGCCTGTGGCGACCTTTGATAGTATTTGCCATCGCGCATTCCAACGTAAATTATGCACGATCCCGTACACACGGCGTGCGCGATGGGGCGGATGACATGATGGACCTGCACCTCCAAAGGTTGATTTCCTGCGCCCCATCAATCGCTGAACCTTTCTTTCATTGCCAAGACCCATAGTTGTGTCCGAGCCTGCCTGCTGGACGATCCCCAAAACTTCAGCCGCTGGCGGGGCACGGCAAGCATTCCAAATTTCAGTTCCAGCAAGCGGAGGAGAAGCCTATGCGTAAGTCTCTCGCCGTTTTCCTTTCTGGCACGGCACTGGCCATTGCGGCGTCGACCGCACTAGCCGGAGAGCAGGTGCTAGAGTTCAAGCTCGTGACCAGGCCTGTCGACGTCAAGGTAATTGAGGCAGCAAACGTCGAAGGCCAGACAGTTGTGTCCGGTAAATTTTTTGGCGTCACCGTCTTCAAGGACGGCCGCATCGGGCTGAAAGAGTTCGTCCATTCCGCAGACATGCTCAAAGGCTCGGGGCCCTTCTTCGGCTACAGCACCTACACGTTCGAGGATGGCTCGATCACGGCGCGTTACACCGGGTCGACCAAGGACGGTAGGTCAAAGGGCGAATATACGATCCTCTCGGGTACGGGTGCCTATGCCAACGCTACGGGCACGGGTGGCTTCGAAGGCGTGCCGAGCCCGTTCAAAGGCGTCAACCTCTGGGACGTAAAACTGGTCGTCAAAACGCCCGGTACGTAAGAGGCCCAACACGCAGACGCGCCTCCGCAACTTCAATGCCGTGAGGCGCGGTTTTGCCTCAGCCGCCGTGCCGACAACACGGCGGCAGGAAAACGTGCGTGACTCGGCCGCCAGCTTGGCGTCCCGACGCCGACGCACAGCACGATGCAAGCGGTGCTGGAGCAATTATGGGGACGCCCGCCTGAGCGCTATTTCGGATTGGGATCGACGAGATCCTTTGCCGGGTTCTCGAATTTTCCGGCGCGCGCCAGCCTGACTGCATTTCCAAGCGCGCGTGCGGCGTTGCGCACCTCATCCTGAAATTCGAGTTCTTCATCGAGCGCCTGGTGCGATGTGGCGTAGGGCTCCATGTAGCCGACGGCCACGATTGCGTCGAGCTCGCGCTGCAATGGCTCGAACGCCGGATCGACGAAACGGCTGCGGTAGCGCTTTTCAAATTCGTCGCGCGGCAATTTGACAGGCGGCATTCCCTTGCGAACGTCCGGCTCCGCCATGCGTCGATCCTCTTGTGTCTTTGTCGGGTTTCAACGTCGCAGGCGAGGCCGAGGTTCCCTGGCGCTCGCCGCGCCTATTCCGGACGCCACGTCTCGAACAGTTCCTCGGCGCTGACGAGGTCGATCTGTCCGTGAAATCGCGTTCGATACATCGTCATCAGCGCGTCGTGGCCGGTATCTGAAGAACTGCAGAGCGCGTCCTCAACGATGACGACCCGAAAGCCGAGGTCGACCGCGCTGAGCACGGTAGAGAGCACGCATACGTCGGTCTCCGCGCCGGTGATGACCACGGTCCCGACGTGCTTTTCAACCAGCAGATCGGCGCCAGGTGAGAACTGTAGAACGCCGAATAGGCCGGCTTGTCGACGACGAGGGCGGGTGGCACGTAGCGAGACAGCGTCGGAACAAGGTCGAGGTCGCGAGGGCCGAGGTTCGCGCGTGTCGCGGTCTTCCATTTGGCGAAATATCCCTGCCAGCGGCCCGGCCGGTCCTCCGGCTGCTCCGGAGTTAAGAAGCGCGTGAATATCGTGCGTTCCCTGTACCGCGCTGCAATTTCCGAGATCGCCGGTAACACCTTTTCCATCCACGGCGTTTCCCAAACGCCGCCTCTGGCAAAGATGTTCTGCATGTCGATACATAGATGCGCGGCCTGAATGATCTGCGCCATGAACCGCCTCCAACTGCATCTGCCAAGGTGTGCCCTCGCCAGTTTGGACGCAGTCGAAACCGACGTGGCAGGCCTGCGACTTAACCCGTGTTCGCCGCGCCCGCCGCGGAGCCGTGACCCGGGGCGGATACCCTGACCTCGTGGCCTTGCCGAAGCGCCAGCGACGCTGCCGCGACTGCGGCTTCGAAGGCGGCTTCCTTGGTCTGATAGACGTTCTCGGCCTTGCCATCATGGCTTATGCGCCACTCACCGCCGCTCCCGATGATCTCGTAGGATGCCAATCCCATTGCCGTTCTCCTCCTTGTCCTGGTCTCAAACGAATGGGGCCGGAGCAGGTTCCTCTGCCAGGTGCCGGGCTATGGGTTGCTTCGCTTTGTTTGCAACTATCTTTGCGGCGCACGAGTGCGGCATTTCAACCCGA
>PNLC01000463.1 GCA_013822885.1 Bradyrhizobium sp. | reverse complement strand
TTCTCTACGTGTGCTCGCCACGCTGGCCGATGTGCTCGGCGTCGGCATCGCCGCGCTGTTCGGCGCCGGGCCGAACTCGGATGCTGCGTCCGGCGGCGTGGTAACGCGGCAATTGCAGCGCGCCGAACTGAAGCTCTGGCGCACCGGCATCTCCAAGCAATTGCTGAGCCCGGCGGGAACGGAAAGCCGCCTCAACCTGTTTCTCGTGCACCTCGAGCCCGGCGGCAACACCGGCGACGAACTCTATTCCCACGACGGCGAAGAGGCCGGCCTCGTACTGGAAGGCGAGATGATACTGACGGTGGATTCTGAGACCTGGACGCTGAAGCAGGGCGACAGCTTTCGTTTCGCCAGCCGCAGGCCGCACCGCTTTTCAAATCCCGCAGACAATGCCAAGGCTGTGGTGCTGTGGGTGAATTGCGTGACGCAGGCGGGGTGAGCCACAGTCTGGAGCAAGCGATGGATCAGGCCGCAGACGATTGGGCTCCGCACAGTGCGCACTGGGGCGCGTTCTCCGCGCGGTGGAACGGCGCCACCCTCGACGTCACCCCTTATGAAGGTGACCCCGCGCCCTCCCCGATATTGCAGAACTTCACCACGGCGATGCGCCACAAGGCGCGCATCCTGCGGCCGATGGTGCGCAAGGCGTGGCTGGACCGGCGCGCGCCTACCGAGCGCACCTTCGACCAGAAATTCGTCGCCTGCCCCTGGAACGAAGTGCTCGACCTGCTCGCCAATGAATTGTCACGTATCCGGACCGAACACGGCGCCGGCGCGGTCTATGGCGGCTCCTATGGCTGGTCCAGCGCCGGACGTTTCCATCATGCGCAGAGCCAGGTTCACCGCTTCCTGAACATCGCTTTCGGCGGCTATGTGCGCTCGGTGAACAGCTACAGCGCCGGCGCCTCGGCTGTGATCCTGCCGCATATCATAGGCGGCTACGAAGCCGTCTCGCGCCATAACGTGACCTGGGATCAGGTCGCCGAGCATACCGATACGGTGCTGGCCTTCGGCGGCATGGCGGTGAAGAACTCGGATGTCGCAAGCGGCGGCATCAGCCGGCACATCGAGCGCGACGCCATGCAAAAGGCCGCGCGGCGCGGCGCGATATTCTACGGCATCGCGCCTTTGCGCGATGACATGCCGCCAGAAGCAGGCGCCCGGTGGTTGCCGATCAAGGTCGGCACTGATGTTGCGCTGATGCTGGCGCTCGCGCACACGCTGCTCGTGGAAAACCTGCACGACCACGACTTTCTCACGCGCCATTGCACCGGCTTCGAACCCTTCGAGCGCTATCTGCGCGGCCGCGACGACACCACGCCAAAGGACGCGGCATGGGCCGCCGGCATCACCGGCATTCCCGCCGGCACGATCGTCGACATCGCGCGCCGGCTGCCGCGCGGGCGCACTTTGGTCACGGTCTCGCATTCATTGCAGCGCGCGCAATATGGCGAGCAGCCGGTATGGATGGGCGCGGTGCTCGCGGCCATGCTCGGCCAGATCGGCCTGCCCGGCGGCGGATATAATTACGCGCTCGGCGCACTCGGTCACACCGGCCGCCGGCTCAACGCGGTGCCGATCCCGACGCTGTCGCAAGGCAGAAATGGCGTTAGCGAGCATATCCCGGTGGCGCGCGTCGCCGACATGCTGCTCAATCCAGGCCAGCGGTTCGAATACAACGGCCGCTCGATGCACTACCCCGATATCAAGCTGGTCTACTGGGCGGGCGGCAACCCGTTCCATCATCACCAGGACATCAACCGGCTGCGGCGCGCGTTCAACGTCCCGCAGACCATCGTCGTTCACGAGAGCGCCTGGACGCCGATGACGAAGTTTGCCGACATCGTGCTGCCGGCGACCATGACGCTGGAGCGCGACGACATCGGCGCTGCCGGCACCGATCCGCGGCTGATCGCGATGCGCAGGGCGGTGGACCCAATCGGCGAAGCGCGCGACGATTTCGATATTTTTGCTGCGCTCTCGGAGAGATTGGGCGTCGAGCAGGCCTTTACGGAAGGACGCAGCAGCCGGCAATGGCTGGCCCATCTCTACGAGCCGACAAGGCAGGCGCTTGCCGCTGCCGGCTGGGATGCGCCTGGCTTCGAAGAATTCTGGCGGCGCGGCGAATTAGCGCTGCCGTCCGCTCCCGATGACGGCGGCTTTCTGCGCGCGTTCCGCAACGATCCCCTCAATAGCAAGCTGCCGACGCCAAGCGGCAAGATCGAGATCTACTCGAGCACGATCGCAGGCTTCGACTATAACGATTGCCCGCCGCACCCGGCATGGCTGCCGTCGACCGAGCCGCCGACTGCGCGCCATCCATTGACGATGATCGCCAACCAGCCCGCGACCCGGCTGCACAGCCAACTCGACTTCGGTGCCTACAGCCAGTCGAAAAAAATCGCTGGCCGGGAAGTTGTCCGCCTCAACCCCGCCGATGCCGCGCAACGCGGCATCGCCAATGACGACATCGTTCGCCTGTTCAACGATCGCGGCGCGTGCCTTGCCGCCGCTGCCGTCACCGAGGATGTCATGCCCGGCGTGATCCAATTGTCTACCGGCGCCTGGTACGATCCGGAGCAAGGCGCGGCAGAGCAGCCGCTCTGCATCCACGGCAATCCGAACGTGCTCACCCGCGACATCGGCACCTCGCGGCTGGCGCAAGGCTGCTGCGGTCAGGTGACGGTGGTCGAGTGCGAAAAGTATACTGGAACGCTGCCTGCTATTCGCGCTTTCGATCCTCCCGATCACGGGTGATGTGGAGGCAACGACAGCCCCGCCGCGATGCCACGCCGTCGTCATTGCGAGGAGCGCAGCGACGAAGCAATCCATATCTCGGCGCGCGGTGAGATGGATTGCTTCGCTTGGCTCGCAATGACGGTGGCGAGCATTGTGCGCCCTCACCCAAACCGCTGCTCGTAGCGGCTCACGTTAAGCTCACTCACATCGATATCCGGCTTCCGCCCGGACATCATATCCGCAAGCACCCGCCCTGACCCGCACGCCATGGTCCAGCCCAGCGTGCCGTGTCCAGTGTTGAGATGCAGGTTGCCGTAGCGCGTAGCACCAATCACCGGCGGGCCGTCCGGCGTCATCGGCCGCAAGCCGCACCAGAAGGTGGCTTTGCTCAGGTCGCCGCCGCGCGGGAACATGTCGGTCAGGGAATGATCGAGCGTCGCGCGCCGCGCCGCATCGAGGCTGGAAGAATAGCCCGAGATTTCCGCGGTGCCGCCGACACGGATGCGATCCCCAAGCCGCGTGATCGCGACTTTGTAGCTCTCGTCCATCACGGTCGATTCCGGTGCGCCGCCGGCATCGATGATCGGCACCGTGATCGAATAGCCTTTCACCGGATAGACCGGCACTGCAACGCCAACGGGCTTGAGCATCCGCGGCGACCAACTTCCCAGCGCGGCGACATAGGCGTCGGCCCGCAGCGTTCCGGCGCTGGTGATGACGCCGGTGATCTTGTCACTCTCCGCAACCAGCCGCTCGATCGACGTGTTGAACTTGAACTGCACGCCGAGCCTGGCCGCTTCGGCAGCAAGCGCCTGCGTAAACATGTGGCAATCGCCGGTCTCATCCTGCGGCAGGCGGAGCCCGCCGACGAACTTGACCTTCGCCGTGGCAAGCCCCGGCTCGGCTGCGATGCAGCCGGCGGGATCGAGCACTTCGAACGGCACGCCAGTCTGCTTGAGCACCGCGATATCGTCGGCGGTGCCGTCGAGCTGCTTCTGCTTGCGAAACAGCTGCAGCGTACCCTGGCTGCGCTCGTCGTACTTGATGCCGGTTTCGGCCCGCAGCGCGCGCAGGCAGTCGCGGCTGTATTCGGCGATCGGAATCATCCGGCTCTTGTTGATGGCGTAGCGCTCTGCCGTGCAGTTGCGCAGCAGCTT
>PNLC01000462.1 GCA_013822885.1 Bradyrhizobium sp. | reverse complement strand
GCGACGATCGGGTGCATCCCCTTGATCTTCAGCGCCGCGATGACGGCGAGACCGACCGGGCCGCAGCCGATCACCAGCGGCACCTCGCCGCCCCGGATATTGGCCTTGGCCACGGCGTGGACGCCGACCGCCAGCGGTTCGGTCAGCGCGGCATGCTCGGCCGCAAGCCCATTCGGAACTTCCAGCAGCAAGGCTTCGCTGAGCAGCATGCGCTCGGCATAGGCGCCGACATTGTCGTTGGAATAGCCGATGCCCTGCGGGCCTTCCGCCGTCAGCAGCGCGGGCAGCGAGCACACCTTGGTGCCCGCCTTGAGCTTGCGCCCGGTGCCCGGACCGTAGTCCAGCACCTCGCAGCAGAATTCGTGGCCGAATACGACGTCGCGCGAGAGGTCCATCGGCTTGCGACCGGGAAAGTGTTTTGAGAGTTCGACCATGCGGTGCGCGTGCTTGCGCGCGTGCAGGTCCGAGCCGCAGATGCCGCAGGCCAGCGATTTGACCAGCACCATGCCCGCGCCCGGTTTGGGTTCGGGCATTTCGTCGACGACGATCTCGCCGTTCCGGAAAATTGCAGCACGCATCGGCGTCTCCTCCCCGTGGTTTTGATCCCTCTTAGCACAGGGAGACCACGGGGCTAGCGCGATGGGCCTGACGGCTGCGTGAAATTTTCTTCAGGCGTTCGGGGATGGCTCGCCGGCCACGGCCAGCAATTGCGACCGTCGCACCCGCTCGCGATGCGCGGTGTAAAGCCCGGACGCGACAATGAAGGCAGTGCCGGTGACGGTGTAGACGTCGGGGACTTCGCCGAAAATCAGGAAGCCGAGGACGCTGACCCACAGCAGCTGCGTGTAGGAAAACGGCGCCAGCACGGAAGCATCGGCATAGCGGAACGCCAGCACCACCATCCACTGGCCCGCCGTGGACGCCAGGCCGATGAAGACGCCAAGCGCGATGTCGTTCCAGCTCGGCGTCACCCAGACCGAGGGCACCAGCGCGGCAAGCATGACAAGGCCGACGAGCGACGAATAGGCCATGGTGGTGATGGCGCGTTCGGTGCCGCTCATCATCCGCGTCATGATCAGCGTGCAGGCCCAGGCCAGCGCCGAGACCAGCGGGAAGAACGCCGCGGGATGGAAGGCGCCGGTGCCAGGACGCAGGATGATCAGCACGCCGATCAGGCCGACGCCGGTTGCGATCCAGCGGCGCATGCCGACCTTCTCGCCGAGAAACACGATCGAAAGCGCGGTGACCAGCAGCGGCGCGACGAAGCCGGTGGCGGAGGCTTCCGCGATCGGCAGGAACCGCAGGCCGGAGATGAAGAACAGCGACGAGCCCAGGATTGCCAGGCCGCGCATCAGATGCAGCCCGAGCCGGTCCGTCTGCATCGCAAACAGCGGGGAACCCGGCATCATCGCCGGCGTCATGATCAGCGCGAACACCAGGAATCTGATCCACGCGATCTCGATCGACGGCAGCGTCGCCGAGAGGTATTTCGCCGTGACGTCGGACGCGCCGAGAAAGATCGTCGAGGCCAGCACCAGCGCGATGCCCTTGAACGGCCTGTCGGCGCGCGCGGGCGCCTTGCGGGCAACGGACTTCTTTTCGGGCAATGGTATGGGGGCGCTGTCCAGCCTGGCGGCTACGGCGGGGGGCGGTGTCACGGCAATCTCGAAGGCAGTAATGGTCGATTCGGGCGAGGCCTTAAAAAACACCAATCGCCCCGCTGCGACTAGGCCCGAAAACAGGATGCGGATATGCGCTGAGGGCGCGTTTGCAACACTTTGTTAAGTAACGTGTTCCGAGAGGAAACTACAGCATCGGCAGGCTGCGCGGCTTCGGCCCGCGCGGAAAGGCCTTGTCGAGCGCGGCGATTTCGCTGTCGCTCAGTTTCAGATTCCCCGCCCCCGCATTCTCAGCAGCGTGTACCGCGCTCGATGCCTTCGGGATCGCAAACATCGACGGCGCGCGCGTCAGAAACGCCAGCGCGACCTGGCGCGCGCTCGCCTCGTGCGCGTCGGCGATCGCCTGCAGCATCGCACCGGCCTTGCTGCGCGATGACGGAAAATCATTATGCCCGAACGGCGAATAGGCGACGACGGCCACGCCATGCTGCTCGCACCACGGGATCACCGCGTGCTCGATCGCGCGCTCCTGCAGATGATAGAGCACCTGATTGCAGGCGATCTTGCCCTTGCCCGCGATCGCAAGCATTTCGCCGAGGTCATCCGCATCGAAATTGCTGACGCCCCAGGAACGGATTTTTCCTGCGGCGACCAGTTCGTCGAACGCCGCGACCGTCTCCTCGATCGGATAGGAACCGCGCCAGTGCAAGAGATAACAATCGAGGTGATCGGTCCTGAGCCGCTTCAGCGAGCGCTCGCAGGCCGTGATGGTGCCGCGCCGCGAGGCGTTGCTCGGCAATACTTTTGAGACCAGGAAGAGTTTTTCGCGCGGCAGTCCTGCGATCGCATCCGCAATCACGAGTTCGGCGTCGCCATACATCTCGGCGGTATCGATGTGGGTCATGCCGAGATCGATGCCCCGGTGCAGCGCCGCCACCGCAGCCTTGCGGTCGCCGCGATCGAGATACCAGGTGCCCTGCCCGATCACGGAAACGTCCGGGCCGTTAGTGCCGAATTTCTGTGTTCGCAAAGCTTGCCTCGTTCACCGATGGAACCACGCGCAGCGGACCATAGACGAAACAGACGGCGATGTCCCCTCACCACGGCGTCGTCCCGGGCAAGTGCAGCGCGACCCATGACCCATAACCACCGTCTTCCAGGTTGCGCACCGCTGGAGCCACAGTGTTCTCATCACGAAGCGGCTGTGGTTATGGGTCCCGGCTCAAGGCCGGGACGACAGGCGGCGTGTGTCGCACTGCGAACCTAATGGTTCAACGTCCTAGTAATTCGTCGTCGTCGCCTCGTTCGGGATGCCCTCGATCGGGCACTCGTCCGTCCCGACCGTCGAACGCGTCATCGCTTCGACCATTTCGCGGGTACCTTCGGGATCGGAGATCCACTTGGCATAGAAGTCGTACGGACAGGCCGCAACGCCCTTCGTGCCGTCGCCGGAATTGATCATGCCGGTATAGCCGCGGTGCAGCAGCTTGAAGAGGTGGTTCTGCGACTGGCCGTTGCGACGCGCATCGCGGATCAGGTTCTTCGACAATCCCGCGTACTGGATGCCGTATTCCTCCTCGCCGGTTTCGCCGAGGGTACGGCCGTCGAAGCCGATGATGGCGGAGTGGCCGAAATAGGAATAGACGCCGTCGAAGCCGGCGGCGTTGGCGACCGCCACATAGACGTTGTTGGCCCAGGCCATCGCCTTGGAAATCATGATCTGCTGTTCTTTTGCGGGATACATGTAGCCCTGACAGCGCACGATCAGCTCAGCGCCCTTCATGGCGCAATCACGCCAGATTTCCGGAAAGTTGCCATCGTCGCAGATGATGAGGCTGACCTTGAGGCCCTTCGGGCCTTCGGAAACATAGGTGCAGTCGCCCGGATACCAGCCTTCGATCGGCACCCACGGCATGATCTTGCGGTACTTCTGAACGATCTCGCCCTTGTCGTTCATCAGGATCAGGGTGTTGTACGGCGCCTTGTGCGGGTGCTCCTCGTGGCGCTCGCCGGTCAGCGAGAACACGCCCCAGACCTTGGCCTTGCGGCAGGCTTCGGCGAAGATCTCGGTCTCGTCTCCGGGGACCTGCGAGGCCGTCTCGTACATCTCCTTGGAGTCGTACATGATGCCGTGGGTGGAATATTCCGGGAAGATCACCAGATCCATACCCGGCAGGCCGAGTTTCATGCCTACCATCATCTCGGCGATCTTGCGGGCGTTGTCGAGCACCTCGGCCTTGGTGTGCAGCCGCGGCATCTTGTAGTTGACGACTGCGACGCCGAC
>PNLC01000461.1 GCA_013822885.1 Bradyrhizobium sp. | reverse complement strand
TTTCATGCTCGATCCCGCGATGCGCGAACGGCTGGCGTCACTCAATCCGGTGGCGTCGGCCAAGGTCGCGAACCGGCTGATCGAGGCGCACGAACGCAAATACTGGTCGCCAGATCCGGAGATGCTCGATGTCCTGCGCAGGGCAGGCGAAGAGCTCGAAGACCGCCTTGAAGGCGTGGGAGTTGCCGCATGAATATCCAGACCAGGCCATCGTCGCTCAAGAGCCCGTCCTGCTGCGGCGACGGCGAAGGCAGCGTTCAGGTCCAGCTCGATCCCAAGGTCAAGATCGGCACCGCAAAAGTGTTTTCGGTTTACGGCAAGGGTGGCATCGGCAAGAGTACGACGTCGTCGAACCTCTCGGTCGCCTTCTCGAAGCTCGGCAAACGCGTGCTGCAGATCGGCTGCGACCCCAAGCACGACTCGACCTTCACGCTGACCAAGCGCCTCGTCCCGACTGTCATCGACGTGCTGGAGTCTGTGAATTTTCATGCCGAAGAACTGCGGCCGGAGGATTTCGTGTTCGAGGGCTACAACGGCGTGATGTGCCTTGAGGCCGGAGGTCCGCCGGCGGGAACCGGTTGTGGCGGCTACGTGGTCGGCCAGACCGTGAAGCTGTTGAAGGAGCACCATCTGCTCGAAGACACCGACGTGGTGATCTTCGATGTGCTCGGCGACGTCGTTTGTGGCGGATTCGCAGCGCCGCTGCAGCATTCGGATCGCGCCTTGATCGTCGCGGCGAATGATTTCGACTCGATATTCGCGATGAACCGTATCGTCGCCGCGATCGAAGCCAAATCGAAAAATTACGGCGTGCGGCTTGGCGGTGTGATCGCCAACCGCAGCAAGGATACTGACCAGATCGACCGTTACAACGAACAGGCCGGCTTGAAGCGCGTCGCGCATTTCCCGGACCTCGATGTCATCCGCAAGAGCCGCCTGAAGAAATCGACGTTGTTCGAGATGGACGAGACGCCGGAATTGAAAGCCGTCACGGACGAATACATGCGGCTCGCCGCCGAACTGTGGGCGGGAACGATCGAGCCGTTACCGGGAAAATCGCTCAAGGATCGCGAAATCTTCGATCTGCTGGGGTTCGACTGATGTCCATTGCAACCTATCTCGAACGGCGTGGCGAGCTTGAGACCTATTTCGACCGGACCGCGGTCGATGCGTGGGCCAAGCTGACGTCCGATGCACCGGTAGGTCGCATCAGAGCCACGGTCCGCGCCGGGCGCGACGAGATGCGCAACACGCTGCTGTCGTGGCTGCCCCAGAACATGAGCGGTGCGCGGCTTCTCGATGCCGGCTGCGGCACCGGTGCGCTTTCAATCGAGGCGGCGCGGCGCGGCGCTCGCGTGGTCGCCATCGATCTGTCTCCCACGCTGGTTTCGGTGGCGCGCGAACGTCTTCCGCAGGATCTCAACTCATCGGCCATCGAGTTCAAGTCTGGCGATATGCTCGATCCAAAACTGGGAAAATTCGATTACGTGGTTGCGATGGATTCGCTGATCCATTACCGCCCGGCGGATACCTGCCGGATCATGGCGGGGTTGGCCGAGCGCACCCAGGATTCGTTGCTAGTTACGTTCGCCCCGAAAACTCCGGCTCTGGCCGTCATGCATGCCGTCGGCCGGCTTTTTCCGCGCGGCGATCGTGCACCGGCGATCGAGCCGGTAGGCGAACAGAAATTGCGTCGGCTCCTCATCGCGGATGAAGGGTTGGAGCGCTGGCAGATCGGTCGCAGCCACCGTGTCGCCAGCGGATTCTACAAATCGCAGGCATTGGAGATGATACCGCGATGACCCGCGTCTCCGCGACATTTGCAAAGGGCTGGATGCGCCTTGGGACGCGTTTCCTTCCTTTTGCAGACGCTGCCACCAAAGAGCTTCCGCTCGGACGGCTGCTGCGGCTGTCGCTGTTCCAGGTCTCGACCGGCATCTCCATTGTGTTGCTCAACGGCACGCTCAACCGCGTGATGATCGTCGAACTCGGTGTATCGACGCTGCTGGTTTCGCTGATGGTGTCGATCCCGCTGGTGTTCGCACCGTTCCGTGTCCTCATCGGTTTCAAGTCGGATAATCACCGCTCGGTGCTCGGCTGGCGGCGTGTACCCTATATCTGGATGGGCACGCTGCTGCAGTTCGGCGGCTTCGCCATCCTGCCGTTCGCGTTGCTGGTGCTGTCGGGCACCGGCGAATATCCGGCCGTCTATGGCCAATTCGGCGCGGCGCTGGCTTTCCTTCTAGTCGGCGCTGGTATGCATACGACCCAGACCGCTGGCCTGGCGCTGGCAACCGATATTGCGCCAGAAGACGCGCGGCCGCGCGTGGTCGCCTTCCTCTATGTGATGCTGCTGATAGGAATGGTCGGCAGTGCACTGATCTTCAGCGAGCTGTTGCGTAACTTCGACGAGATCCGTCTGATCCAGGTGATCCAGGGGGTTGCGGTCACGCAGTTGCTGCTCAACATCGGAGCGCTCTGGAAGCAGGAAGCGCGCAATCCCTCGCTGACCTCGGCCTCGCGCGCGCGGCCGGAGTTCCAGCAATCCTGGGCCCGGTTCCGGAGATCCGGCGGGTCGATCCGCGTCCTTGTCGCGCTCGCGTTGGGTACCTCCGCCTTCTCGATGCAGGATATTCTGCTGGAGCCGTATGGTGCCGAAATCCTGAAACTCAGCGTCGGGCAGACCACCGCGCTTACGGCCTTCTTCGCGCTCGGTACGCTCGCGGGGTTCGGACTGGCCGCAAGGACTCTGGGACGCAACGCGGATCCCTATCGCATCGCGGGTTTCGGCGCGGTAGCCGGCATCTTCGCTTTCGCGGCGGTGATCTTCGCAGCACCCTTGGGCTCGGTGCTGCTGTTCCGGATCGGCACCGCCCTGATCGGGTTTGGCGGCGGATTGTTTGCGGCGGGAACGCTGACCGCCGCGATGGCGCTGGCGCGGGACGGGGAAAGCGGATTGGCGATGGGCACATGGGGCGCCGTGCAGGCGACCGCGGCTGGCGGCGGGATTGCGCTGGGCGGCGGCATTCGCGACGCGGTGTCGTCGCTGGCTGCAAGCGGCGCGCTCGGCCGCGCGCTGACCGATCCCTCGACGGGATACAGCGTCGTCTACCACATCGAAATTGCGTTGTTGTTCGCCACTCTGGTTGCGATCGGCCCGCTCGTGCGCACGGCACGCACGGGCTTCTCGCAGCCTTCAACAAAGTTCGGTCTCGCTGAATTTCCTGGTTAGTCAACGAGAGGAGGTCTCTCATGCAATCCGGCGCTTACATGGACCTGGCACAGGTCACGCTCTACGTCTTCTGGATCTTCTTCGCGGGCCTGATTTACTATCTTCGCCGCGAAGACAAGCGCGAGGGCTATCCGCTCGACTCCACCGCGCTTGGCGGCGGCGTGGTACACGGCTTTCCCCGCATGCCCGAACCCAAGAACTATTTGCTGCGGGGCGGTCACGTCGCGACCCTTCCGAACCACAAGAACGATCGCCGCGACGTCGCGGTTGCGCCGATTGCGGTATGGCCGGGAGCGCCGATGGAGCCGACCGGCAATCCGATGCTCGATGGCGTCGGGCCCGGCTCCTACGCGGCCCGCGAGGACGTTCCCGAACTCACCATGGACGACATACCCTGCATCGTTCCGTTGCGGCTGGCCGAGGGTACCTATCTCGAAGCCCGCGATCCGGATCCACGCGGCATGAGAGTGCTCGGTGCGGACAGCGAAATTGGTGGGGTGGTGACCGACGTATGGGTCGATCGCGCCGAGGCCCTGATCCGCTATCTCGAAGTCGAGGTCACAACACCAGATGGAGCCAGGCGCGTACTGCTGCCGCTGCCGTTCGCCAAGATCGATCGCTATCGCAGCCGGGTCTGGGTCAACGCCATTCTCGGCAGCCAGTTCGCCGACGTGCCGGCCAC
>PNLC01000460.1 GCA_013822885.1 Bradyrhizobium sp. | reverse complement strand
AGCCGGTTCCCTGACCGGCGCGCTGACGGTGACCACCGGCGACGCCACCGACAACGGCATCTCGATCACGACAGGCTCGGCGGCGACCTCGATCACCGCCAACGGTGCCAGCGATGTCGTGACGGTGAATGCGACGGCGCTGGCTCAGAACACGGCGCTGACGCTGATCGGCTCGGCGGCGGAGACGGTGACGGGACTTGTCGGCGACATCGCGGCCGGCTCGCTGACCGGCGCGCTGACGGTCACGACCGGCAATGCGGCCGACAACGGCATCAGCATCACCACCGGATCGGCGGCGACCTCGATCACCGCCAGCGGCGCTAGCGATGTCGTGACCATCAACGCAGCGGCGTTGAGCGCGAATACGCTGACCCTTTCCGGATCGGCGGCAGCGATCGTGACGTTGGGCACCGGCGGCAATCTCGCGGCAGGCGCCGATACCGGTAACCTCACGGTCACCGGCGGCAGTTCGACCAACACCATCGCGACGGGTAGTGGCAATGACGTGATCAATGGAGGCGGGGACGCAGACTTCCTCACCGGAGGCGCAGGTTATGATCAGTTTGTCTTCATGGCGACCTCGGATTCGACGGTAGCGAGCTTTGATACCATCGCCGATTTCGTTCACGGGGGCGATATCATCGATACCTCAGCCATTACCGGGGTTACAGCAATAGGGGGCCTCATCACCGGCGGCACTCAGGTGGATGCGCACAGTATCGTGTGGCTCCAAAGCGGCCTGGACACGATCGTCTATGCCAATAGCTCGGGCGCCGCTCAGAACCAGGGGGCGGCGGATATGAAGATTGTTCTGGCCAATGTCGTCGCAAGCTCGCTGACAGGCGCCGATTTCTTTCATTTCTAGAAGCTGCCGGCCGTCGAAAATATTTCCATATCGTTGTCTGGCCCGATCCGTGTCGTTCGTCTTGAAAGGGCGCGCCCATCACGCGGCGCGCCGGGCCAGCCGCATTCTCAGCGGACTGATCCCTTTCCGCCGTTGATCTATCCGAACGATAATCGCATCCGGAGCCAGACATGCTCGAAATCATTGCCGCCGTCGCCGTGATACTGGCGATCGCCATCGCCGCCGTTCTCATTCTCGCTGCGACCAAGCCGAACAAGCTGCGGGTGGAGCGCACGGCCACGATCAAGGCGCCCGCCGAAACGATCTTTCCGCTGATCAACGATTTTCGAAAGTGGCGGAACTGGTCGCCCTACGAGACCAAGGATCCCGCGATGAAGCGCACCTATGGCGGCGCGGAGAGCGGCAAGGGCGCCACCTATGCCTGGGATGGCGACAGGAATGTCGGCTCCGGCCGGATGGAGATCCTCGACGCCTCGGCGCCGCAAAAGATCGTCATCAAGCTCGATTTCTTCACGCCGTTCGAGGGCCACAACACCGCGGAATTCACAATGCTGCCGCAGGAAGATGGCACCCATGTCACCTGGCTGATGCATGGTCCCGCGAACTTCATGTCCAAGCTGATCCAGGTGTTCATCAACCTGGATAACATGATCGGCAAGGATTTCGAAGCCGGTCTCGCCAACCTGAAGAAGGTCGTCGAGAGATAATTGACCGTTATCCGAAATTCCGCCTACCCGAGGAGCAAGCGATGCAGCTAAATCCCTATCTGTTCTACAACGGCAATTGCGAGGAAGCGCTGAAGTATTACGAGAAGATTCTCGGTGCCAAGATCGGGGCGATGTTTCCCTACGAGGGCGGACCGCCGGACATGCCGGTTCCGCCGGAGTGGAAGAAGAAACTCATGCACGCGAGCGTCACGATCGACGGCGAGGTGCTGATGGCGTCCGATGCCACCCCCGGCGACTACCATCAGCCGCAGGGCTTTTCCGTCTCGCTCCAGGTCGAGGATCCCGCCGATGCCGAGCGCCGGTTCAACGCGCTGGCCGAAGGCGGCACGGTGCGGATGCCGTTCGGCGCGACTTTCTTCTCCAACGGCTTTGGCATGTGCGTCGACAAGTTCGGCATCCCCTGGATGGTGAACTGCCCGAAGGAAGATATGTAGTTCGCAGATTTGTAGGATGGGTTACGGCTTCGCCTAACTCACCCTACAAAACCTACCTGCACCGCGGATAGATCGCCGCGAGTTCGCGCCCGCGTAAGAGCAGCATCCGCGACGTCAATCCGCCGCGGCGGCTGATCCAGTCCCGTACCGGCGGCGGGTAGCTCTCCAGCACGGCGCGCGAGGCTTCCGGCTCGGCATAGGTCCGGCCGCGCCCATCGATCGAGCGCGCGGCGTGGAATCCGAGCACCGCGCGGCGCGTTACGCAGATGCGCTCCTCCGGCACCGTCATCAAAACCAGCGTGCAGGCCGACAGGCATGGCCCGTCGATCACGACCCGCTCGCCGGATTCGCGGACCCGATCGAACAGGTCGAGGAACGGGCCGACCTGCCCGCCGGGGCTCGCGAGGATGCGAATCTCGGCCCGCAGCGGCGTCATCGCCGCTGATAACGCGGCTCCGATAATGATTACCCTGATGGCTGCCATTCGCATCTGCGGTTTTCCCATGGGTCTTGGACTGCCCCTGCGATAGTTATGCGCACATATGTGGCAAGGTTTCGTCAGCCGTTCCGCCGCTCGCCGCGCAGGGTCGGCAGGCCGATGCCGGCGGCGTCGAAACCGCCATCGACGGCCAGGATCTGCCCGGTAATGTAGCTCGAACGATCGCTGCATAGGAAGAAGATCGCTTCCGCCAGTTCCTCCTCGAGGCCGTAACGGTTGAGCGGAATGGCGTCGTGATAGTCGGCGCGGATTTCCGGCGTGTGGACCTGTTTGGCCATCGCGGTCTCGACCGGGCCGGGCGCAACCGCGTTGACGCGAATGCCGAGCGAGGCCAGTTCGACCGCGAGTTGTTTGGTAAGGTGCGCCAGTCCCGCCTTGCTGGTGCCGTAGGCCGAGCGCAGCGTCGAGGCGCGCACCGCGGAGATCGAGGTGATATTGACGATCGCGCCGCCGCCATGTTCGCGCATCAGCGGCGCGGCCGCCTTGGTGCAGATGAATGGCCCGGTGAGGTTGACCGCCAAAATCCGGGTCCAGTCTTCGTCGGACGTTTCGAGGATCGGCGCGAATACCGCGACGCCGGCATTGTTGACCAGCGCGTCGAGCCGGCCGAAGCGGCGGTTCATCGTCGCCATCGCGGTGGCGACCGCGGCTGCATCGGAAACGTCGCAATGCAGTTCCAGCGTGTCGTCGGGGTTGGCCAGGCCGGCAACCGCGCCGCGCAGCAACTCACCCTCGATGTCGAGCAGCGCCACCCGCCAGCCCTCGGCGAGGAATCGCTTTGCCGTCGCAAGCCCGATGCCGCGTGCGGCGCCGGTGACGAGAGCAACTTTTTGCGCGGAGGGAGGCATGGGCAGGTCCGTTTGCGAGTGAAAGGGTTCCCGCTGCTATAACTTATGCCCTGTCCCGTGTCCCGGCGACCGTGACGCATAATTCCGCCGTAGCCGATCATTGGCTACGGCGTGGCTGTCAGGCGGTTCGTCCGCGGCGTCGAACTGCTACCCCCGGGAGATGGCTTTTGCTTCCGCCGCGGCGCGCTGCATGCTGGACGACATCTCGCTGGTCACCGTGCTCTGCTCTTCGACCGCCGCCGCCGTCGCGGTGACATATTCGCTGACGCCCTGGATCGCCTGCTTGATGCTGTCGAGCGCACCGACGACGTCGCCGGAGATGCCGTTGAGATTTCCGATTTCCTGCCCGATCTTGTCGGTCGCCTGCTTGGCCTGGGTGGCGAGGTTCTTGACCTCGGAAGCCACGACGGCAAACCCCCGTCCGGCCTCGCCGGCGCGCGCCGATTCGATCGTTGCGTTGAGCGCCAGCAGGTTGATCTGGCCGGTGATATTGCCGATCAGTTCCACGATGCCGCTCATCGACTGCGCGGCCTCGTTCAGCC
>PNLC01000459.1 GCA_013822885.1 Bradyrhizobium sp. | reverse complement strand
TTTGAATTTTTCGGCAAAGGGCTGCGTCTCCGGCATGATCGCAACCGTCTGCGCGCCCAATGCCTTAATCCGGTCCTGCGCCTGGATCACCGCCCTGACATTCAGCCGGCAATAGGGACACCAGTGGCCGCGATAGAACATGACGGCGACTGGGCCGTTGTCGACCAATGACTTCAAGCTGACCAGCCGCCCGGTCTCATCCGGCAGCACGAACGGCGGCATCGGCTCGCCCGGTCTCGGTGCATTTTCGCCGCCGCCATTTTCGATGAGGCGCGCAACTAGCCGGTCGACCGCTTCGCCGTAGGCCGGAAAGATCACTCGGCCCGCTGCCGCGTAGGCCTCGAGCTGATCGCGCAGACTGCCTTCCATGCCACTGCATTGTTCGAACGCCGCTCTGAGACGTTGGGCGTTGGCTGGCGATAGCGTTGTCGTCATGGACCGCTCCGGTATCAGCTATTATTTTCCGGTCCGGGCCACCCCGCAAGGGTGACCCGGACACAGCAACGCATCTGGGATCAGGGCAGATAGAAATTGCCGGTCGGGTCGAGCATACCCGAGGTCGAGTAGAGCTGGCCTTTGTCCATGAAGAACACGGTGTTATTGGGAACTTTCTGGGCGTTCTTCATCATTGCATCGTGGTTCTTGGGACTCGACGCCATGGCCATAGCCGACATCTTTCCGGGGCCGGCATACATGTAGGCCATGCCCGACTTCATTTCCCAAGGCGTTTGCGAGACAGCAGACGTAGCGAGGGCGGCAAGGCCTGCGGCGAGTAACAGGGTCTTCGAGAACTTGTTCATGGGGGGCTCCTGGTTGATTGCAGGCGCCCGCCAATCGGGCGCTGCGCCATCAGACAGAGACCTGGCCCAAACTAGAAATACCGTTATCCAATCGGTTCGATAGCCACGGCGCATGGAGGCATGCCGATGACGGTCGCATAGCGCGGCGCTATCGAGTCAAAAGCCAAGCGGCATTTCCTCCCGCACACTGGTTCGACGATGGTCGTGCACGCACGCTGGCCTGATCTCAAGGCCAAGGCAACGCAAAGGCAACGAGGAGACCACGACATGACCAAATCCAAACTCACCTCACGGCACACCCCCGCGCTTGCGGGAATCATCGCAGCTTCGGTCGCAACCGCCTCGGGTGCGATTGCCGGCGAATGCCCGGCCGGGAAGATGCAGGCCAATGTCCGCGAAAAAGTCGATTACAAGGCGGTTGGCGTCACCGACGTCACGCTCGGCGCGATCAACCTCGAAAAGCAGCCGGCAAAGATCAGGGATCGCGAGCTGCGCTTCCGCAAGCTGACGATCGAGCCGGGCGGCATCGTGCCCTGGCACAGCCATGACGACCGTCCGGCCCTGATCTACGTCCAGCAGGGCGAGATCGTCGAATACGCAAGCAACTGCTCGGAGCCGATCGTGCACAAGGCCGGCGAGATCCGGCCCGAAGTTTCCGGCACCTCGCACTGGTGGAAAAACCTCGGCCAGGAGACCGTCATTCTCTATGTCGGCGACGTCCGCAAGGATCCGCACGACCACAACATGTAACGAGCGTCGTTCAAGGTCTCGTTGCCGGATGTGACGCCCTGGGATGTCCCGTGTCGCCCCGCACGACCAGGGGTCACATTGCCTTCGCTTCGCTCACCCGCGAGAAGCGCCATGACCGACATGTCCGAAGCAATGGAAACGCACCGTCCCTCGCCCGGGTTAGCGCTGCGATCACTTGTCATTGGGCTCACGGCTTTCCTGACCGTGATCGATCTGTTCGCTACCCAGGCGATCCTGCCCTCGCTCACGCGGCACTACAACGTATCGCCCGCCGAGATGGGTTTTGCCGTCAACGCCAGCACGCTCGGCATGGCAGTCGCGAGCCTGGTCATAGGCTTCCTGAGTCCGCATATCGACCGGCGATTCGGCATTCTCGTGAGCCTGATCCTGCTCGCGATCCCCACCACGCTTCTGGCGAGCGCGCCTGACCTGACCGCCTTCACGATACTCCGCATCGCACAAGGGCTGTGCATGGCGTCGGCGTTTGCGTTGACGCTGGCCTATCTCGGCGAGCAATGCAGTTCGATGGACGCGGGGGGCGCGTTCGCGGCGTATATCACCGGCAACGTCGCCAGCAATCTGGTCGGACGGCTGGTATCTGCCGCCGTGGTCGACACTCTGGGGCTGGCATCGAATTTCTATTTCTTTGCGCTGCTCAATCTAGCCGGCGCAGTGTTGGTCTATTTCAGCATTGCGCGCGTCAAACCCATGCATGCGATGCCCGCGACGCAATCACCGTTTGCGGCGACTGTTGACCATTGGCGCGACCCGGCGCTCCGCTCGGCCTTTGCCATCGGCTTCTGCATCCTGTTCGCCTTCATCGGCACGTTTACGTTTGTCAATTTTGTGCTGGTTCGCGAACCGTTGTCGCTCGGACGGATGGATCTCGGTTTCGTCTATTTCGCCTTTGCGCCTTCGGTAGTTACGACGCTGGTCGCCGGCAAGGCAGTGATGCGCTTTGGCACACGATCGGCGCTCTGGGGCGCGCTCGCGGTGGCCGCCGCAGGACTGCCGCTGATGCTGTCTTCGCATCTGCCGCACGTTCTGACGGGCATGGTACTGGTCGGCATCGGCACATTCTTCGCACAGGCCTGCGCCACCGGCTTCGTCGGCAAAGCGACCCGCGACAACCGCGGCGTCGCCAGTGGGACCTACCTCGCCTGCTATTTCCTCGGCGGCCTCGTCGGCAGCGCTGTGCTCGGCCAGTTGTTCGACCGGTTTGGGTGGACTACCTGCGTTGCCGGCATCGGCGCGTCGCTGGCGATTGCTGCGCTGCTCACCACGCAACTTGCGCTCAAGCCGTTCGCCGCGTCTCCGGCATGAACAGCCAGATCACAGTCAGGCCAAGGGCCGCGATCGAAGCCAATCCGACAAAGGCTACGCTGCTGCCAAAGGTGTCGCTGATATAGCCGGCCAGCACTGTGCTGAGCGACGCCCCGATGCCGGTCGCGGTGCCGACGACGCCTTGCGCCAGGCTGAAATGGCCGCTTCCGTAGGCAACGTCGGCCACCGTCAGCGGTATCATCACGCTCAGCACGGCCGCGGTGATGCCGTCGAACACCTGCACCGCGACCAGGAGAAAGGGATCTGTCACGACCGCAAACAGCAGGCCCCGGATCGCCAAAGCGCCGAATGCCAGCAACAACAGCGGCCTTCTTCCCCATGCCTGCGCCTTGCGCCCGACCGAGGGTGAGGTCAACGCGACGATGGCCTGCGGAACGATGATGCAGGCCGCGATCAGAACCGGTGCCCATTGGCTCGACCGCGTGGTGACGACGCCCGCCATCAGCGGAAGCATGGCGGCATTCGCGAGCTGAAACAGCAGCACGCCGCCGGCAAAGATCAACAGCGGGCGCTGGCGCAGAAGATGAAGCACGCTGGTGGCTTCCTTGTCGGGCACCTCCCGCACCACGGCGCCGTGGCTTTGCGCCACGTCGATCTCCTGTCCGCGAATCCGCGCGAGCGCCATCAATGTCGGGATAGCGAGAAGCGCGGTGACAAAAAACACCGATTGGTTCGACAGCAGATAGCCGGTCGCGCCCATCAGCGCTGCCGCGGACCCGTTGCCGAGCGATGCAAAGCGGGCGTTGCGTCCAAGCCGCTCCCCCATCGCGAGCGGCCCGACCAGACCGAGGCTGATCGCCGCGATCGCCGGCCCCAGCACGCAGCTCGCGAGCGCGTGCAGTGTCGCAGCCGCGGTCACCACGGGAAAGACAGGCCATAGCGCATAGGCCAACGCGGCGCAGCCGATAGTGGCGACGGCAAGGCCCGCCACCAGCCGTTCGGAGCGCGCGGCATCGACGATGGCGCCGCCCGGCATTTGTCCAAGCAGGCCGACGATCCCGCCGATCGAGAGCACGAAGCCGATCTCGACCTGC
>PNLC01000458.1 GCA_013822885.1 Bradyrhizobium sp. | reverse complement strand
AGCCAACTTTTCACAGTGATGTTCGACTATACTGCGTCGCAATAATCAAGCATTGTCCGCAGGTTGCAAGAGGGCCTTGAAATGCTGACGAAGGAAGACAAGGAAAAGCGTCAATCCATCATCGATGCCTGCCTGCGCATGAATGCGCTGGGCATCAACCAGGGCACGTCGGGCAATATCAGCGTGCGCCACGGCGAGGGCATGCTGGTCACGCCGACGAGCACGCCGTACGAGGCGATGCAGCCCGAACAGATCGTCTACATGCATCTCGACGGTTCGCACGATCCCGCCCAGCGCCCGTCGAGCGAGTGGCGGTTTCACCGCGACATCCTCAAGGCCCGCGCGGACGTGCACGCCGTCGTTCACGCCCACCCTCCCTACTCGACCATGCTGGCGATCATGGGGGCGGAGATTCCGCCGGTTCACTACATGGTCGCCTGCGCTGGCGGCGACACCATCCGCTGCGCGCCGTACGCGACCTTCGGCACCCAGGAACTGTCGGAACATGCCGTTCGCGCGCTGGAAGGCAGGCTAGCCTGCCTGCTGGAGCATCATGGCATGATCGCGATCGGCCCTTCGCTGTCAAAGGCGATGTGGCTCGCGGTCGAGGTCGAAAACCTGGCGCGGCAGTATCACGGCTGCCTGCAGATCGGCACGCCGCCTTTGCTGTCGAGTGCGGAGATCGAGAAGGTCCGCATCAGCATGGCCGGATACGGCCACGCGGACGAGTGAGAGCTACCGGCTCGCGTGGGGAAACGCGTGTTACTTCGCCACGAAACCCGCTTCGTTCATCAGCGACGCGTTGAGCTTGTCATCTTCCTCGAGGAATTTCAGCATGTCCTTGCCGGTGAGGAAGATCGGCTTCAGCGCCTGCTTTTCCATGTATTCCTTGTACTCCGACGTCTGCGTCACCTTCTGGAACAGGTCGACATAGAACGCCTGCTGTTCCGGCGTCACCTTGCCGGGCAGGAACATCGCGCGCAGCATCAGATACTGCACGTCGAGCCCCTCCTCCTTGCAGGTCGGAACGTCGTTCCACGATTGCGTTTCGGTGACCTTGGTCTTGTAGGCGATGCGCTCCTTGTCGAACACACAGAGCGCGCGGACCTGGCCGGCGCGCCAGACTTCGAGATTCTCGGACGGGTTGTTGACGTTGGCTTCGGTGTGCTTGCCGACCAGTTGCGTCGCCGCCTCGCCGCCGGACTTGTACGGCAGATAGGAGAACTTCGCGCCGGTCTTCTGCTCCATGAACACCGTCAGCACGTGGTCCTCGCGTTTGGAGCCGGTGCCGCCCATTTTGAAGGGCGAGCTTGCCGCCTTGGCAGCCGCGATGAAATCCTTCACCGTCTTCGGCCCCTCGGCATTGTCCCACAGCACGAACTGATCGAGGGCCACGACCGACACCGGCGTGAGGTCGCGCCAGTTGAAGGGAATCTTGGCCGACAGCGGCAGCATGTAGATCAGCGAATAGGCGATAAGGACCTTGTTGGCGTCGCCGTCGCTGGACTTCATGTACATCAGCGCCTCGGCGCCGGACGCTCCGCCCTTCAGCGACACCACCATCGGCTGCTTCATCAGATTGTTCTTCTGGATCGCCGCTTGCATCATCCGCGCCATCTGGTCGGAGGCGCCGCCGGCGCCGGCCGCAACGACGATTTCGACCGGCTTGGTCGGCTCCCACGCGAACGCGGGCGCGGTGGCGATCATGGCCGTCAACGCGGCCGCGGCTTTCAGGATGTGTCCCACGTGCTTCTTCCCTATGTAATTGTTGTGTTTAGACAAATTGGAGCTGCCCTTGGCTCCATTGTGCTGGGGAATGCCGGCGAGTTCAAGCTGCACCGCAACCAGGCTGCGTAAACTTTCGCATGAGAATGCGGCGGCGGCAAAAAAAGCGCGGGCTCGTCGGGAGCCCGCGCTTTCACAAAGTCTCACACGCGACAGGGAGCGCTATTTGCCCTTGAAGTTGGGCGCGCGCTTGTTGAGGAACGCGTCCATGCCCTCGCGAAAATCCTCGCTCATGTAGGCGCGCAGGATCAGGTCCTCGCCCTCGTCACGCGACAATGTCCGCCGGATGCGCCGCACGGCCTCCTTGGTGACCTCGAGCGTGATCGGGGCATGGCTCGCAACGAGCTTCGCAGTTTCATCGGCACGGCGCTGCAGGGTCACCACGTCGGGCACCACCTCGTTGAGCAGCCCGAGCGCCAGCGCTTCGGGAGCCTCGACCAGCCGCGCCTTGAAGATCAGGTCCTTGGTCCGCGCCGGACCGACCAGCGAAACGAGCCTGGAGATATTGGACATCGACAGGCAATTGCCGAGCGTGCGCGCGATCGGAAAGCCTATTCGCGTGGATTCGGTGCCGATGCGAATGTCACAGCACGCCGCAATCCCCGCGCCGCCGCCGGTGCAGGCGCCGGCAATCGCCGCGATCACCGGCACCCGGCACGCTTCCAGCGCACCGAGCACGCGGTCGATGCGGGCTTCGTAATCGAGTGCATCCTGCGCGGTCTTGAAGGCGCGGAACTGCGAGATGTCCGTACCCGATGCGAACGCCTTGTCGCCGGCGCCGGTCAGGATCAGCGCCTTGATCGAACGATCGTTGTTGATGGTCTCGCAGATCGCGGCCATCTGCTCGTACATCGCAAAGGTCAACGCGTTGCGCGCCTGCGGACGGTTGAACGTCAGGCGGGCGATGCCGTCCTCGACGGAATAGATCAGGTCTTCGGACGCAGTCACCGGAGCGTTCATCGCAGCTCTTTCTGTTGTTGTGTCAGGGGTCGCGAAGCCGCCTCAGGCTACCGCGGCCTTCGGCATCGCGACGACATCGCGTCCCTTGAGCACGTCCATCGCCGCCAGCACGCCGCCACTGCGATGCGGCACCTTGGCGAGGTCGAGACCCATCTCGACGCCCGACAGCGTGCCCATCAGCATGAGGTCGTTGAAGTGGCCGATATGGCCGATCCGGAACACCTTGCCCTTGATCTTGTTCAGGCCGGTGCCGAGCGACATGTCGAAGTTTTCCAGCACCACCTTGCGGAAATTATCAGCGTCGTGGCCCTCCGGCAGGACGACGCCGGTCAGTGCAGGCGAGTGCGCGCCCTGCTCCTGGCACTGCGTTTCCAGTTCCCACACCTTGGCGGCCGCGCGCGTGGCCGCGCTATGACGCTTGTGCCGGGCGAAGACGTTCTCCAGCCCTTCCTCCTCGAGCATCTTGACCGCTTCGCGCAATCCGAACAGCAGATTGGTTGCGGGCGTATAGGGCCAGGTGCCGGCCTTGTTGATGGCAATGACTTCCTGCCAATCCCAATAGGAGCGCATGGCGGGGTTCGCCTTCGCGACCGAAAGCGCCTTCTCCGAGACGGCGTTGAAGCCGAGACCCGGCGGCAGCATCAGGCCCTTCTGCGAGCCGGCCACCGAGACGTCGATGCCCCATGCATCGTGCTCGTATTCCAGCGATCCCAGACCGGAGATGGTGTCGACCATCAGCAGCGCCGGATGATTGACACGGTCGAGGATATTGCGAACTTCCTTGGGATGGGTGACGCATCCGGTCGAGGTCTCGTTGTGGACCACGCAGACGGCCTTGATCTTGTGCGCCTTGTCGGCCGACAGCCGCGCCTCGATCTGCTCGAGGTCGGCGCCGTGGCGCCAGTCGCCGGGAATGAAATCCACTTCGAGCTTGAACTTCTCGGCGATGCCACGCCACAGCACCGCGAACTGCCCGGTCTCAGCCATCAGCACCTTGTCGCCAGGTTGCAGCGTATTGACGAGGGCCGCCTCCCAGGCGCCGGTGCCGGACGACGGGTAGATGATGACAGGCTGCTTGGTGCGAAACACCCGCTGCATGGCGGCCAGCACGGCGTGACCGACCTCGGCGAATTCCGGACCCCGGTGGTCCATGGTCGGCATGTCCATGGCGCGCAGCACCCGGTCCGGCACGTTGGTC
>PNLC01000457.1 GCA_013822885.1 Bradyrhizobium sp. | reverse complement strand
CCAACGTGCGGGCCGTGAAGCAGTATCGCGACGGCCAGCCGCTGTTTTCGCGGATGGGCGTCGAGAGCCAACTCGATGCGATGTTCTCTCCGACCGTGCAACTGCGCTCCGGCGGCTACATCGTGATCAACCAGACCGAGGCGCTGGTCTCGATCGACGTCAATTCGGGCCGTTCGACCCGCGAACATCACATCGAGGACACAGCGCTCAAGACCAATCTGGAGGCTTCCGAGGAGGTGGCGCGGCAATTGCGCCTGCGCGATCTCGCAGGCCTCATCGTCATCGACTTCATCGACATGGACGAGAAGCGCAACAACCGCGCGGTCGAGCGCAAGCTCTCCGACTGCCTGCGGCAGGATCGCGCGCGCATCCAGGTCGGCCGCATCTCGCATTTCGGCCTCCTGGAAATGTCGCGCCAGCGCATCCGCGCCAGCGTGCTGGAGAGTTCGACCGAACCCTGCTCGCAATGCGGCGGCAGCGGCCACGTGCGTTCGGTCTCATCGGTGGCGCTGCAATTGCTGCGCGGGATCGAGGAAATCCTGATGAAGGGCGCGACCCACAATCTCGTGGTCCGCACCCGTACCGACGTCGCACTCTATGTGCTCAACCATAAGCGCGGTCACCTGCGCGACCTCGAAAACGCCTTCAAGGTTTCGCTCGCGGTCAACGCCGATCCGACGGTTGCAGGCCAGCAGTCTTTCTTCATCGACCGCGGCGAACAGGTTCACACGCTCGAAGCCGCCAAGGCGCTGCTGGTGACGCAGGCTGCGGCGTACCCGCCGCAGGTCGAGGAGGCCTATGATGACGAGGACGGCTTCGATATCGAAACCGAGTCCGCGGTCGAAACCGAGGAAACCGAGGGACTGGCCGACGATTCCGCCACCGAGGTAACGGGCGGCGAAGGCGAAAGCGAAGGGGACGGCCATCGTCGCAAGCGGCGCCGGCGCCGGCGCGGCCGTGGCGAGCCGCGCGAAGGCGGCGCACCTCGCGAGGACGGTGACGCGCTGCGCGTGTCGGGCGAAGCCATGGAAGTCGCGGCCTCCGACGATGGCGATGCCGAGGAAGATGAAGGCGAAGGCGACGAACAGCCGGGCATGGTCCGCGGCGAGCAGGCTGCCAATGACGAGCGGCGCCCGCGCCGCCGTGGCCGCCGTGGTGGACGCCGCCGGCGTGGCAACGGACCGGAAGACGGTCTGGCCGGCTCGATCGCCGACGAACTCGGCCCGACGTCGGCCCCGGAAGCCGCCAGCGCAGTCGCCGATTTCGACGGCGGCTCGCCGGTATCGGCGCCGTCGCTCACAGAACCCGAGCCGGCCTCGCAGCCTGTCGAGCCGCAGCCTGCAACTTTTGTCCAGCCCGAAACGATCGAGACCGTAACCGCCTCGACAGCTCCGGCTGCCCCGACCGCCGAGGAAGTTGCACCGGAGGCCGACCGGGCCGCAGCGCCGCGGCGTTCCACCGTGCGCGAGAAGGTCAGCTTCCTTTCGAGCGCGCAGGCCGAGCCGGCGCCATCCATCAACGATAGCGTAGCCGAACAGATCGCGGCGCCCGAGCCTGCCGCGCCTGCTCCGGCCTCGACCGGCGAAGCCGCCCCGCGCAAGGCGGGCTGGTGGTCACGCCGCTTCGGCAGCGGCGAGTAAGGATCGCCGGAAAAAATAAAACCGCCCGGCACAACCGGGCGGTTTTTTGCTGGCAGTCAAGATGATGCGATCGTTTACCCCCGGGTATCGAACGCGCGCCGTATCGCCGGCACCAGCGCCGCGCCGAGCGCGTTCTTGATCAGCGAAGCCGCGATGAACGGTGCGATACCGACCAGCCACGCCTTTTCGACGCCGAGTTTCATGCCGAACGCCAGCCAGCCGAACCCGGCGGCGAGAATGAGGATGTGTCCGAACGCCATCGCCACGAACAACCAAAGCACCGACCGATCCCAGCCGCGCTCGGCCAGCCAGCCCGTAATGAACGCCGCCGCCACAAAACCATAGAGATATCCGGCGGTCGGACCAACCAGCGGCGCGAGGCCGCCGACCGGACCTGCGAACACAGGAAGTCCGATCGCGCCTTCGGCCAGATAGGCGATCACCGTCGCACAGCCGAGCCGCCAGCCATAGGCCGCGCCGATCATCAGCACCACGAGCGTCTGCAGCGTCATCGGCACATAAGGCAGCGGTAGATTGATCTTGGCTGACAAGGCCAGCAGCGCCGTTCCCAGCGCGACCAGGATTACCCCGCGCATTACGCCGGACGATCCGTCGGCGCGATGCGGCCATAGCAGGGCGGCGAGCGGAAAATGCGACGATACGGCAGCTTCAGGCATAGTTTTGGCGGGCACGAATAGTTCTCCGATTTGACGGCAGGCGCGGCTGCGGATGCATGTGGATGAATAGCTGGTCGGTACTAACCCAGCCAGCGCGCGATACGTGTGACCGCTTCGCGCATCTCGTCGGCCGAGCGCGCATAGGAAAAGCGGATGAAGGTGCGGCCGTGGATCGGATCGAAGTCGACGCCGGGCGTTGCCGCCACGTGCGCCTTCTCCAGCATGCGACCGGCAAACTCGAAACTGTCTGAAGTGAAATCCGAAACGTCCGCGTAAAGGTAGAACGCGCCGTCGACGGGTAGAAATTTGGTCAGGCCGGCCTTCGGCAATCCCTCGATCAGGATGCGGCGGTTCTCCTGGTAACCGCGCTTGATGGCCTCCATCTCCGCGCCGCCTTCGAACGCGGCCTCCGCCGCGATCTGCGACAGCGTCGGCACTGAGATCGACAGGTTCTGCTGCAGGCGTTCGATCGGCCGGACCAATGCCTCGGGCACCACCATCCAGCCGACCCGCCAGCCGGTCATGCAGAAATATTTCGAGAACGAATTGATCACGAGGGCCTGCGGCGAGAGTTCCGCCGCCGTGACCGCCGGGAACGCATAGTCCAGGCCGTGATAGATCTCGTCGGAAATGAACCTGATACCGGCGCTTTCCGCCGCATGAATGAGGCCGGTGAGCGCCTCGCGCGACATCATCGTGCCGGTGGGATTGGCAGGACTGCCGACCAGGACGCCCTTCAGCGGCGCATGGCGGTGCGCGGCCAGCAACGCCTCGCCGGTCAGCGCATGCCGCGTGTCGCTCGACGTCTCGATCAACACCGGCTCGCAACCGAGCGCCGTCAGGATATGCCGATACGGCGGATAGCCGGGCACGGTGACCGCGACCCGATCGCCCGGCTCGAACATCGACAGAAACGCCAGAATAAACCCGCCGGACGAGCCGGTCGTGACCACGATCCTGTCAGGCTCGACGGAACAGCCATAGGTTTCGCTGTAGTGCCGGGCGATCCGCGCACGCAGCGATGGAATACCGAGCGCCGAGGTATAATCGATCCGGGCCGCATCGAGTGCGGCATGTGCGGCAGCGATGGCAGCCCGGGGCGCGGCCGCTGCCGGCTGCCCCACTTCCATGTGAATCACATGACCGCCAGCCGCCTCGATGCGCGCCGCGGCCGCCATCACGTCCATCACCATGAAGGGCGGAACGTTGCTCCGCGCGGAAGGTGTCAGGATGGCCTTCACCCGGTCTCCAAGTGTCGATTCCAGCATCGAAATCTGCTATTGCGGCGGTGCTGTGCAAATTCGGGTTCCGAACCTGCTACGCCCCAGACTGGCCGTATTCGGTGGCTTGTTATAGCGTTTTCGAGTCAAGTGAAACTGGCTGCCGGTAATAAAACCCGGAACAGGGACCAGAGACCGTTTCCGCTCTAATCAGGACCTGTTCCGCCGGAACGAACCGGGCCTCGCCAATCGTCAAAGAGCTCATGCCGCTTCGCATCGCCTTGCACAAGAAATCGCTGAAGTTGACCGCGTTGACCACCGTGGTCGCGCTCGTACTCGCGCCGATGGCGGCGCTGGGGCAGGAGAACAGAGGGCCGCCGGTCCTGCGCGACGCCGAGACCGAGCAG
>PNLC01000456.1 GCA_013822885.1 Bradyrhizobium sp. | reverse complement strand
TCGCCGCTACGGCCGCCACCGCGCCGCGATCATCGCCACCGTCATTCACTACCGGCCGCGCAGCGCGATTCGCGATGTCGGCAAGGCGCTGGGTCTGACCGAGGACGTCACCGCCGCGCTGGCCGACACGGTGTGGGGAAGCTGGGGCAAGGGCCTCAACGAAATGCAGGTCCGCCAGGCTGGGCTGGACCCTGCCAATGCGATGGTCGAACTCGCGGTCGCGCTCGCCACCGAACTGATCGAGTTTCCCCGCCATCTGTCGCAGCATGTCGGCGGCTACGTGCTGACGCAGGACCGGCTCGACACCTATGTGCCGATCGGCAACGCCGCGATGGACGACCGCACCTTCATCGAATGGGACAAGGACGACGTCGATGCACTCAGCATGATGAAGGTCGACGTGCTGGCGCTGGGCATGCTGACCTGCATCCGAAAATGTTTCGATCTCATCGACGCACATAAAGGTCAGCGCTGGGAGCTCGCCACCGTCGAGCAGGATGACAAGAACGTGTACGACATGCTGTGCCGGGGTGAATCGCTTGGCGTGTTCCAGGTCGAGAGCCGCGCGCAGATGAACATGCTGCCGCGCCTGAAACCGCAGACCTTCTACGATCTGGTCATTGAAGTGGCGATCGTGCGGCCCGGGCCGATCCAGGGCGACATGGTGCATCCGTACTTACGCCGGCGAAACAAGATCGAGCAGGTGAGTTATCCCTCGCCGGCGCCTGAGCACGGTGAGCCGGATGAGCTTTACAAGGTGCTGCACAAGACGCTCGGCGTGCCGCTATTTCAGGAACAGGCGATGCGGATCGCGATCGAGGCGGCAAAATTCACATCCGAAGAGGCCAACGGCCTGCGCCGCGCAATGGCGACGTTTCGCAATGTCGGCACCATCGGCAAATTCGAAGACAAGATGATCGGCAACATGATCGGGCGCGGCTACGATCCCGAATTCGCCAAAAGCTGTTTTGACCAGATCAAGGGATTTGGCTCCTACGGTTTTCCGGAAAGCCATGCCGCGAGTTTTGCCCAACTCGTCTATATCTCGTCATGGTTGAAGCACTACCACCCCGACGCCTTCTGCTGCGGACTGCTCAATTCCCAGCCGATGGGCTTTTACGCCCCCGCCCAGATCGTCGGCGACGCCCGCAGCAACAACGTCGAGGTGCGAGAGATCGATGTGTCCTGGAGTTTTGCGCAGAACACGCTGGAGGAGGGGAGCGGGAAATATTGCGCGGTACGTTTGGGTTTTCGCCAGATCGACGGGTTTAGCTGGGTCGATGAGGATGAGGAGCGGTTGAAGAGAAGCCAGGCGGCGTTCCGCAATCTCTCTCCGTCATTCCGGGGCGATGCGTCAGCATCGAACCCGGAATCCATTTGGCCGCATTCTCGTGGAGAGATGGATTCCGGGTTCACGCTTCGCGTGCCCCGGAATGACAATGTGGAGAAAGCGGAAGACTGGCCCACCCGCATCATCGCTGCACGCACGCGCCGGCCCTTCACCTCGCTGGAAGAATTCGCCCGCGACACGGGCTTGCCGAAACGCGCGCTGATCCTGCTTGCCGATGCCGACGCGTTCCGCTCCATCGGGCTCGATCGCCGTGCCGCCCTTTGGGCAGTGCGGCGGCTGCCCGACGACGTGCCGCTGCCGCTGTTCGAGGCGGCAACCGCGCGCGAGCAGCCCGACGAGAACGCAAGGCCGCTGCCGCTGATGCCGCTGCCGGAGCAGGTGGTCGCCGATTACCAGACCGTCCGGCTGTCGCTAAAAGGCCACCCGATGGAATTTTTGCGCGCGATGTTTGCAGGGGAGAAGGTCGTCGCCTGCCACGAAGTCAACCGTCGCAACGACAAGCGCCGCGTCCGTTGCGCCGGCGTGGTGCTGGTGCGGCAGCGGCCGGGCAGCGCCAAGGGCGTCGTCTTCATGACGCTGGAGGATGAAACCGGCATCGCCAATATCGTGGTATGGCCGAAGGTGATGGAGCAGTACCGCAAGGAAGTGATGGGCGCCCGGCTCATTCTGGTGGAGGGCTATATCCAGAGCAGTCCGGAGGGGGTGACGCATCTGGTGGCGCAACGAATGTTCGACCGCTCCCACGATCTGATCGCCCTCGCCAACGATTCACTCAGTCGCAAATATCCGCTGCCGGCGGGCGCCGCGCTGATCGAGCCGCTCAACGACGACCGCCGCGAACACCCTGACAACCCCGCCCAGAAAATCCGACATCCGCGCGACGTCCGCATCCTGCCGCCGTCACGGGATTTTCACTGACGCGGCTACCAGTAGATCAATCCTCTTTGTCTCGTCGCAAATCCGCTTTTGGCGAATATGGCTGCGATCCTCTGCTTTTCGGCGCAATGGGCAGCCAGGGTTTCGTACAGCCTCGCCTCCATGAACGGCGCGTACTCCTTGCTGGCGGAGGCTGCATCGGCGGTCGCCGAGATCAGCGCACTGATTTGGCGAATCAGCAGATCGTCTGTCGATGGCTGCATAACCTTCTCCTTCGATCGCGGTCCCGGCCAGCAGATTCCCGATTTCGGTTCACCGCAAGCCGGCAGGTCACAAGAGCCGTCATTCCGGGTGCGACACATTGCTCGCTCGCCATCAAGCTCTAGTGATGGGCGAACCTGCGCATCTCCCGCAGCCGGGCCAGGCAATATGCCCGGTACAGTATGCCGATGAGGTTCCACATGATCGACTCCATTGTCTGATCACAACGCAGCACTACTACTATGATGTCGTTTCCGGATTTCTTCGTCGCTCAAGGAAATGGCTTCGCGGAGACGCGAAAGATTTCGTCGCGCATGGCGACGAAACGCTTCACGGGCTCGCGATCTTGTCCGAACGGAAATAGACGTCGGCCTTCATGCCGATCGTGAGCTCTCCGGCGCCCGTCAATCCGACCGTGACCCGGACGACATCCAGTTCGGCCTGGTTGCGCGATCCCGGCGGCTCGAGGCGGCCGGGCTCGACCAAGGGCGCGATCGACTGGACGCTTCCCTCGAATTCGCGATCGGGAAACGCCGCCGCGCGCACCGTCACCGCTTGCCCTGATCTGACCGACCCGAGGTCGCGTTCGTCCAGTTCTGCACGCACACATAGCGCCGAAAGGTCGGCCAGCTGCAACGGCGGCTGCGGCGAACCCGGCGACACCACTTCGCCCACGCGGACATTGACCTGCAGCACCGTACCGTCGACAGGTGCGCGCACCGTCATCTTGTCGAGCACGGACCGCGCCACCGCGGATTCCGACCGGGCGATACTGAGCTGGCCCTCCAGCGAGGTCGGCAAGGCGCCGTCGTCCTCGGCAGTGCGAAGCTCGTCCTGCCGCGTTGACAGTTCGTTCTGCGCCCGCGTGAACGCCAGGCGGGCCGCGGTCAGGTCGGCCTCCGATCCGCCGCCGGCCCGTTGCCTCGCGGCCGCCCGGTCAACGGCCGATCGCGCGTCATAGAGCGTCCGTTCGGCTTCGGCCACCGCATCCAGCGCCCTGCGCCGCGTCCTGGCGCTGCCGGTCGCCGACTTCTCGTCCCGGGCGCGCTCGCGCAAGGCCGTCTGCGTATCCGCCGCCGCCAGCCGCGCCCGCAGTTCCTCGTCCGCGAGTTGGATCAGCGGTTCGCCGGCAAACACCTTGTCGTTGGTCTTCACCAGCACCTTCTGGACCACACCGACAACGGCCGTTGCGACCTTGATCTGGCCCGAGCAGGCCTCGATGCGCCCGGGCGCAACCGCCTGCCAGCGCTTGGCCGGCGGCGCATCGGCTGACGTGCCCCACATGGCCGGCTTGACGGGGGACATTGCCGTAATCGCGTACAGCGCCCCGGCGCCCGCAATCAGAGCCACGACGGCGACCAGGGCGGTCCGGCGCTTCGACATGACTAGTGGTTCTCCAGCGTTGGGCGAATGCCGCCGCGTTCCTCGGCAATGATCCGTCCGTCCTCGATATGAACGACCCGGTCCGCGAATGGCAACAGACGCGGATCATGCGTCAC
>PNLC01000455.1 GCA_013822885.1 Bradyrhizobium sp. | reverse complement strand
CCTGATGTCCTGGCCGTCGATCCGGATGCTGCCGCCGGAGACGTCGTAGAGGCGGAACAGCAGCCGCGAAATCGTCGACTTGCCGGCGCCGGAGGGACCGACGATCGCGACCGTCTTGCCGGCGGGCACCTCGAAGCTGAGCCCCTTGAGGATCGGCCGCTCCGGATCGTAGGCAAAGCGCACGTCCTCGAACCGCACATCGCCCGAGGTGACAACCAGCGGCATCGCGCCGGGCGCATCCTTGATCTCGGCAGGGCGCGCCAGCACATCGAACATCTTCTCGATGTCGATGATCGCCTGTCTGATCTCGCGATAGACGAATCCCATGAAGTTGAGCGGCACAAAAAGCTGGATCATCATGGCGTTGATCATCACGAAGTCGCCGACCGTGTGCGTGCCGTTACGAATCGCGAAAGCGCACAACAGCATGGTCGCGGTCAATCCGGCGGTGAAGATCACGGCCTGACCGGCGTTGAGTACTGCAAGCGACGTGTAGGTGCGGACGCTCGCCTCTTCGTAGCGCTCCATCGAACGGTCATAGCGCCGCGCTTCGCGCTCCTCCGCGCCGAAATACTTCACGGTCTCATAATTGAGCAGCGAGTCGATCGCCTTGGTGTTCGCCTCGGTGTCTGAGTCATTCATCTTGCGGCGGATCTCGATCCGCCACTCGGTCGCGACATAGGTGAACCACAGGTAGGCGCCGACCATGCTCGCGACTGCCAGCACGTAGCGCCAGTCGAACTGCCAGAACAGCACGCCGAAGATCAACGCCAGTTCGACGATGGTCGGGACGAGCTGTAGCAGCACGTTGCGCACGATCACCTCGATGCCGGTGCGGCCGCGTTCCAGCACGCGCGTCAAGCCGCCGGTCTTGCGCTCGAGGTGAAAGCGCAACGACAATTCGTGCATATGAACGAAGGTGATGTAGGCGAGCTTGCGCACCGCATGCATGGCGACGCGGGCAAAAATGCCGTCGCGCCATTGCGTGAACAGCGCCATCAGCACGCGCACGCCGCCATAGCTGATGGTCATCAGCAGCGGCGATGCGATCAGCCACAACGCCCAGTTCGAGGGTTCGACCGGCGCGGAGCCCGTGCCGTTGAGCGCGTCGATCGTCCATTTAAAGGTGAACGGCACTGTCAGCGTCGCGACCTTCGCGATCAGCAGCAGCACCACCGACCACACCACGCGCATCTTCAGGTCGGCGCGATCACCCGGCCAAATGTAAGGCCACAGATGCACCAGCGTTCCGACCAGGGTCGCCTTGTCGGGCGCAGCGCTGGCCGGAGGCTCGGCGGCAGCGTGCAGGCGCGAATCAGGATCAGCCATGGGCGTCGCGCCCGAAGCAGTCAGGCGCACCGGTCGCCTTCAGGGAGTTTTCGGCAATCTGCATAGGCCCGTCATATAGAGCCTTTAACTCTCCCGTACAGCCTTGAAAGATAAATCTTTCCCCCGTTGGGTTTGATTTCGGACCTATTTCTGCTGCGTGCGCAAACGGGTCAGGCTTGAGCTTTCAAGGTTGCAGTGCCACATGACATGCATGGATCAAATCAAAACTGTCTGCGTCTATTGCGGCTCGGGGCCCGGCTCCAGCCCTCGCTTCGTCGAATCCGCCGTCGCGCTGGGAAAGGTTTTCGCCGAGAACAATATCCGGCTCGTCTATGGCGGCGGCTCGGTCGGCCTGATGGGTGCTGTCGCCAAATCCACGCTGGACCACGGCGGCGCCGTCACCGGCATCATCCCGGATTTCCTGCGATCCCGCGAACATATGCTGACACGCGTTCAGGAGATGATCGTCACGCCCGACATGCACGAGCGCAAACGGCTGATGTTCGAGCACTCCGATGCGTTCGTCGCCCTTCCCGGCGGCATCGGCACGCTGGAGGAACTGGTCGAGCAGATGACCTGGCAACAGCTCGGCCGTCACACCAAGCCGGTGCTGCTCGCCAACATCGACGGCTTCTGGGAACCGCTGATTGCGCTGCTGGCGCACATGCGCGAAACGGAATTCATCCGCCCGTCGCTCAACATCGACGTCCTCAAGGCCGACCGGGTCGAGGACATCCTGCCGCGCCTGCGCGCCGCCGCCGCCCGTGCGCCCGAAGGCACCAGGGAAATGGCGCCTGAACTGGCGCAGAAGCTTTAGGCTTCACCCGGCCGGGAAAGTTCCGGCCTCGATGCGATTGCCGTCGGGATCGATGACGAATGCCGCGTAGTATTTCACACGATCGTGCGGGCGCAGGCCCGGCCCGCCGTCGGATCGGCCACCGGCCGCGAGCGCGGCTGCATGGAACGAATCGACATCACCGGTTGCCTTCGCGCGCAGGCAAATATGGTTGCCGCTCTCGAGTGGGATCCTCGCCATGCCTTGGCGCAAATTGATCCAGAATTCGGGATAGGTCTTGCCGAATCCGATCGTGACCAGCCGCGACAGGCCGAGCGGCGCGAGCGTTGCCTCATAGAAGCGCGCGGATCGTTCGAGATCGCTGACGCCGAAGGCGACGGAGATGTGATCGATCATTGGATTTCACCCCTCGCAAAGATGCGTCGGGATTCGCCTCCGCCGAAACCGCGGGAAAAAACATTCCGCTGCGCTGGTGATTGCGACGCTCGCCGAAAAATTCGAGCGCAAAAAAGTGGGCCCGTCACCACCACCACCGCCAGCACCACCATCAGCGCGACGGAACATCAGCAACAACATCAGTCAGTGGTCGCTTTCGTTCAACGCCCCGCCAGAGGCCGCTGACAATTGGGCAGCCGGGCTGCGTCATCCGACCTCGAGTCAGCCCCTAGGCGGCAATCTGGACGCTTTCATCCAGTGTCACGGCGCTACGACTTGATGCATTTTGTGCTCGCACAGTGATCCGCTGGCTGCCTCATAGCGTTCACAATCCGTTGGCTGCCGCTAGAGGGTCCTATGTCTTATTGGGAATGGTTTAAGTTGATTACGCTTTCGCTTTCGCTTTCAACCGCCATAACTGGCGCTGGACTTGGAGTGTTTTTGTATGCCGCATCACGATAGGTTTCACGACCAAAGGGCAAGCCGCCGAATTCCGCCGCCGTAGGCCGACCGCGCGCAGAAAGCCGTTGCGATCCGCCGATCGGAATCGGCGCGGCGCTCGCCATGATATACCTCCGGAATTAATCGCCTATCCTCCCGCCCCCTTTGGGCTGTAGGTGGCCCTGAGATGTGCCTGACCGACGTCGCCAACGAGGGCAAGACCATCCACGAGAGCATGTCGGTGTCGGGCCATCTCACCATGAAGGAAGTCGAACGCTACACACGCATGGCCGACCGGGCGCGCAACGCCCGCGCCGCGATAGCGGGTAGGGTGTAAAGGAGGATCGGTTTGCGACAGAGGGCGAAATGGACGACATTCCGTGGGTTGATGCGAGCCTGTTTGATAACGACGATATATTTCAACCGAAATGGTGGGAGATCACCGCGCTGGTGGTCGCTGGCACGGCCCTCTATGTGCTCGAACAGCCAACGCTATAGTGGGTGGCTGGGATATTATTCATGGGATGCTGGATGCTTCAGAACTGCGTCCGGAGACTGGCCTTGCGCGACGCGCTGCACACCAAGATGCTAGACCGACGGATTCAGTTTCTCGAAACACAGCTCAGCGCAATGCGCGGGCATTGACCGGTGTCTGTAAGGTGAACAGACGCCCCGCGGAAAGTGTCACATCCGCATCGATGTGACACTTTGAAAATCGGACCGGCGTGCTAAGTGTTTATTTTCTGAAGGTTTTCGCTACCGCAAGCGTCACACTTCACATCGGGGCGATGCGAAGCATCGAACCCGGAATCTCGAGATTCCCCGGTGCGCAATTGCGCACCTGAGGTCTGGTCCTTCGGACCATCCCGGAATGACGAACTTAACCTCACGCCGGTGCGCCTGACTTCACCAGCTTGTAGATCACCGAATCCATCAACGCCTGGAACGACGCGTCGATGATATTCGGTGACACGCCGACCGTGGTCCAGCTCTCGCCG
>PNLC01000454.1 GCA_013822885.1 Bradyrhizobium sp. | reverse complement strand
ACCACACGACTTCGCCGTACGCTTCACGCGCGAACGTCTGCGCGCGCTTCGCGTCCACCGCATCCCACCGCGCGTTCGTGACGTGCGCACGCCCCTCTCATCGGGTGAGACGGGCGGAATTATGCCGCTGATTTGCCCGACGGCACGAGCGGAATATTTTCGTGCGAGGGGATGGACAGACTTTTGGATTGATTTGCCCGTCGGGTTGATATGTCGCACGAGAGACGCGCAATTTGTCATTGCGACCGTTGACTCGCGATGACGGAGGTTTGTCCGCTAATCGAACGCGAGGCCCATCTGCTGCTTGTCGATCCAGACCGGATGGCAATGACGCATGATGTGGGCGGACGCGACCACGAGCGTGAAACTCTGGGGAAGGCCGACCGGATTCTCTATCTCGATCCGTGCACCGTTCGACGAGATGTTGCGTACCGTGCAATCGGTGCTGCCGCCGCTCTTGAACGCGAGCGTGCCCCGCTTGAGGACCCTGTGTCTTTGTGCCGTTCGCCGTTCAATCATCGCCGTGTATCCGAAAGGACGTTTGAGGCTTTCGTAGCGCGACGAAATTACGGACAATTAAATTCAATAGTGCCTGTGGTTGCGCAACGGTTCAGATTTCATTTACCACAGTTCCCGGGCAGCAGATCACGCTTGCGCAATCCGCGCTGTATCGCCGTCATTCTTACAGCATCGCGAACGCGCTCGAGACCATCGCCACCGGCTTGTTGTCGCTGGCGCCAACAAGCGTGACGCGGCCGAAGCTCATGGTGCGCCCGAGCCGCACCACGCGCGCATCGGCCAGCACGTCGGAGGCGGTGACGGCGCGCATGAAATGCGTGGTCTGGTCCACCGTCGTCATCGCCCGATAGCCGCGATTGGCGGCGAGGTTGGCGATCACCATCGCGGTATCGGCAAAGGCCATCAGGGCCTGGCCGGAGACGGTGCCGCCGTTGCGGCACAAGCGCTCGGAGAACGGCAAGCGCAGGATCGCGCCGGGCTGCCAGTCGGCGTCGCCGCGCGGGGTGCAATCGAAACCCTCGATCGACAAATTGAGATCCATCACCCATGGCGCAAATACTTCGCCAAGCACGCGTCTTGCGTCCGCGATGCCGAATTCGCCCGCCTGTGGCTGCTGCATGAACGCCGGTTCCTCGCCCGTTTGTTGTGGGCCGCATTGTAGTGGCCATTGCGGCGAAGGGAACACCGGCACCGGGGCGGCTTCGCCAAAAGCGGGCCGATTCGTGACCATTGGACGTAGCGTCGAAATGATGCAAATCCGGCCGGGTTCAGGCGCGTTCACATGCGTCGCCCAAAAGGTTAGTGTCGGCGCGCTTGGCGGCGCGGTTTGGCCGGTGGTATCCTTGCGAAAATGCAAAATCGAGCGTCCCATAAGGAGAGCTTCATGAGAATGCTGAGCGCGGCCGCGGTGATGGTGTTGTTGGCGGCACCGGCCTACGCGCAGACTCCCAATGTCAACTTGATCCCCGAGCTCCAGTCCAAGTCACCGGAGGAAAAGGAGGCGGATGCGATCAAGGAGAAAGCCTACAAGGATTCCTTGCGAAAGATTCCCGATGCCAAGGGATCGTCCGATCCGTGGGGCACCGTGCGCAGCGCCGATGCTCCCAAGGCCGCGCCGGCCAAGCAGAAGGCCAAGACCGGAAGCAGCAACCAGTAAGGCCGTATCGGCGAGTAGGATTCGTTCGCCGCTGCCGCTATATTCGACCAGTCGTCATGTGGTCTGGAGTAACGACATGGTCCTGCGTCCGCGCGATCTCGCGAGCCGGATGGCCGGCCGGCGCAAGCCGGACGACGGCTATCTGCGCGAGACCTTTACGCTGCCGCGCGACAAGGCGAGGGCGAGGGCCCGCGACTTCCTCAACCGCTATCCCAAGGCGGCCTATATGAGCGCGGTGGATAGCTGGCGCGAGCTGCCCGGCGGCGAGATCGAATTCACGATGCGGCGGCTGGGGAGTGCGGATTAGGGGATCGAGGTGGTCGGACCGGGCGGACTACTCGCCGGTTTTTTCAGTTCGCGATCAATCCGAAGCTGGACCCGTCGGATGGCAAGCAGCTGCAGCCTGGTTTCGGTCCTGCCGCTGACGACCCTGTCGCCAATACGGAACTGCCATTTCCAGATGCCCGGGGCGGCGGCGGTCACGGTGAATTCGACGCCCTTGTGAATCATGCCAACAATCTCGCAACGGGCAGCCGAAACCAGGTCGGACATTGTCACTTAAGATTGTATTCAGAAAGCCGCACGTATTGGAGTGGTGTTCCCGCGCCGACCGGGCGCAGGGCTGGGTTTTGGCCATAACGGGGTAGGAACCCAAAGGTTCCTTTGTTCAATATTGCGCTTTTCAGGGGCGGCCGGAGGATGCGCGGTGCTGTGGCGCGGCCGAGGGCGGGACAGTGCCCCAGCAAAAGCGCTGCGCCGCTCAAGCGGAGTATGCTCGCTTGGCGGCGCAGGCCTATTCCCCGAGTGATGCAATGTCCCAGGCAAGAGTAAGTCAGGGCCGAATGCAAAAGGTTCAACGGTCGCTTGCGAATTTCTGCAAGGCACGGATCCGGAGCTGAAACGGCGCGTCGCAGCGGACGTATCTGGTTGCCGAGGGCGGGGTGGTCTCCTCCGGATTTTGCCCCGCCGTCGGCGGCCCCGCTGCATTGCCCCTGCGGCGGGGTCGTTCGTGCTACGCGTGCGATCGCCGGTCTGGCTGCGCGCCGCGGACGCGGTCGGCTACTGCGAACGCGAGGGCGGAGGCTGTCGCGATGGGGTGTGGGTTCGCGACGCCCCGTCCGTCCTGACCGGCTCGGGGGTTCTTGCCGGTTCCGGCTGCCGATTGAGCGGCGAGAGGCTGGCGGCGAGATGGCGCGGAATGGCCTGGTCGGCGATATGGCTGAGCTGTTGCATGCGGAAATTCTTACCGCAGCCATGTTGACGAGCCGTTCAGGCGAAGCCGCAAGCACACCTAAAAGTAGCGATGAGGCCGCCGATGGCGAGGCGGCCTCATCGCGGGAGCTGGCCTTCCGGCTGCTCCACATCCGGCGCCTTGGGGCTGGCATCCGGCGCCGCTTCACTCCTGGCCGACAGGTCGGCTGCCTTGGCGAGAAAGCCTGCGGCAATGTCGGGGTCCGTGGTCGCCTTCGCAAACCTCAGCAATGTTGCCGCTTGTTCCGATAGATATTTTTTACCCGGCACTATTTGGTCCCTTACTACCCGTCACCCGATGCGATGACGCGGCAGCGCAGAATCCGTTCCGGGGAAAGTGTAAAAGGGTGACCGCTGACTCAAACCGGCCACACGCTGGAATCGCCGGCAATTGCAGAAGGCCTCCAGCAGGATGCGCGGCGGCCCTCTAACTGTCGGTCAGCATCATCAGCATCAGGCCCCATGCCGTGGTCGCGAACACGGGTATCGCCATCAGGGAGGGGCGGCGGCAAAGGCTTTCGGCCATCGCACAGGTCGCGCCGCCCGACCATTCATTGTCGTAAGCCAGTCCGATGAAAATGATCGACAGTGCGCCGAGACCCACTGCCAGAAGGAGCGCGGAGATTCCAAGGGTACGCATGACCGAAACTCGCAGGATTACCGGAAAACTTATGATGGAACCCTCGGATGGAACGAGAGCCAAATTCTGTTGCGAATGCGACAGTTCCCGGACTGCAACTGACAAAGAAAATGGCCCGCAACAGTGCGCGCATCGAGGCTGCCGCCGGCGGATCCGGGGAACCGGATAAGGCGTCGTTCGCACAAATGCGCGAAAGGGCGATCCAGCGAAAAGAACATATTGCGAACATAGAACAAACATGGTACATGATTTTTGTTGTTGCCGCCCGTTTGTCCCGCTCGCGAATCCCCGCCATAAGGAGCACGTACTATGTCCGCCACTGCCCTGCGTATCGTCGAAGGTTCCTCCATGGATAAGACCAAGGCCCTGTCCGCCGCGCTCTCCCAGATCGAGCGCCAGTTCGGCAAGGGCTCGGTGATGAAGCTGGGCAAGAACGACCG
>PNLC01000453.1 GCA_013822885.1 Bradyrhizobium sp. | reverse complement strand
GTTTCGCCCCCGCCGAAACCCGCCAGGGTGGGCTTGGGTGGAGGCGCCGGGTACTGCCCCCGGGTCCGAATGGTTTATTGCGACGGCCATTTATTTCCATAGCCGGCGAACCGGCACCCCTAATATAGGGTGCAAGTCTGAAGAAAAATAGGGTTGCCGGCGGGGACAGGGCGAATGGGATGGCTTCGGAACGTTCCCGAATTGCGAGGAACCGGCGTTCCTCGCGCTGCCGCAACTTTGGCCGGACATTCGCCGCCAAGCCAGCCCGGTCTTGCCCTCAGGAAGCGGCTGGCCAGTGGGCTGATTTTGGCCGGCTCGTGGTCATGATTGCCAAGGGCACGCGACGTATCCGGTCGCGGGTATCGCCGGCGCGATGAGCCGCGAAGGTTGCGAAGGATGGCTTCGCTGCACGGCTTGCCGAGGAGGGAGTACGCCAGGCACGGAGGTGCCAATTTCGGCGCGCCTGTCGCCATCCACGTCAGGATATATTCCCGGAAGGGGGCGCTTTGGGTTTTGCTGGCGTTGTCCGAGGAAACTCGCTAGGCAGTTTCCGGGACACGGATACAGACTGGTACAGGTTATCCAAGCAACGGGCGAGAAGCCCCGCCTTTGGGGGGAGTGAGATTCATGAGTGCTACGCCGGGCCAAGCGCCGGTCAAATCTATTATGCCGAAATGGGTTCGCGGACCGCAGGATTTTATCGGCGGAATCGCGTTGATGGTCATCGCGTTGTTCGCCCTCTGGGCGTCAAGCGACCTGCAGGGCATGCGCGGTTTTTCGTTCGGCGCCGGCACCGCGCCGCGGATGTTCGGCCTTCTGCTGCTGGGATTGGGCGCCGCCATAGCGCTCGTCGGCGTTTTGACTGAAGGCCAGCACCTTGCGAAATATCACTGGCGAGGACCGCTGTTTGTGTCGCTCGCGATTCTTTCGTTCGCGCTCACGATCCGACCGATGGGAATGATCTTCGCTGCGATGACAAGCTTCCTGATCGCCGCATGCGGTACGCATGAGACCCGTTGGACTGAGACGCTGATCGTCGGCATCTGCCTGACGACGTTCTGCGCCCTTTTGTTTCCCTACGCGCTCGGACTGCCTTTGCAGCTCCTGCCGACATTCCTGATCCGTTGAGGGTACGATGGGAGATATCTTTTCAAATCTCGGGCTCGGCTTCGGTGTCGTTTTCCAGTTCGTGCAGTGGACGCCGGCGTTTCTTGGCGGCGCTTCGATCCCGATCCCTGTCAACATCCTGCTGTGCCTGATCGGCGCGCTGGTCGGCACATTGGTCGGCGTGCTGCCGGGCATCGGCACCATCGCCACCGTAGCGATGCTGCTTCCGATCACCTTCGGTCTGCCGCCCGTGGGCGCGCTGATCATGCTGGCCGGCATCTACTATGGTGCGCAGTATGGCGGCTCGACCACCTCGATCCTGGTCAACATTCCCGGCGAGGCGGGGTCGGTGGTCACGGCGCTCGACGGCTTCCAGATGGCCAAGCAGGGCCGCGCCGGTCCGGCGCTGGCGATCGCCGCGATCGGCTCGTTCTTCGCGGGCTGCGTCGCTACCGTGCTCATCGCCGTTCTGGGCGCGCCGCTCACCAAGCTCGCGCTGGCGTTCGGGCCCGCCGAATATTTCTCGCTGATGGTGCTCGGCCTGATCTTCGCTGTCGTGCTGGCAAAGGGCTCTGTGCTCAAGGCGATCGCGATGATCGTGCTCGGCTTGCTGCTGTCGATGGTGGGATCGGACATCGAAACCGGCGCCTCGCGAATGGCCTTCAACATTCCCGAACTGGCTGACGGTCTCGGTTTTGCTACGCTGGCGATGGGGTTGTTTGGCTTTGCGGAAATCATCCGTAATCTCGACGCCGGCGGCGAAAGCGACCGCCAACTGGTTCAGCAGAAGGTCTCCGGCCTGATGCCGACGGCAAAGGATCTCAAGGACGCGGCGCCGGCGATAGGGCGCGGCACCGTGCTTGGATCGATCCTCGGCATCCTGCCAGGCGGCGGCGCCGTCATCGCCTCGTTCGCGGCCTATACGCTCGAGAAGAAGATCTCGAAGACGCCCCAGAAGTTCGGCCGCGGTGCGATCGAGGGCGTCGCAGCGCCCGAAAGCGCGAACAATGCCGCCGCGCAAACCTCGTTCATCCCGCTTTTGACGCTCGGCATTCCGCCGAACGCGGTGATGGCGCTGATGGTCGGTGCGATGACCATCCATGGCATCGTGCCGGGTCCGCAGGTGATGCAAAAGCAACCCGAACTCGTCTGGGGCATGATCGCCTCGATGTGGATAGGCAACCTGATGCTGCTCATCATCAACCTGCCGCTGGTGGGCATCTGGGTGCGGCTGCTGCGCGTGCCGTATCGCCTGATGTTCCCGTCGATCGTGATCTTCTGCTGTATCGGCATCTATTCGGTGAACAACGCACCGACAGACGTCGTCATCGCAGGCATATTCGGATTGATCGGCTATTGGCTGATCAAGCACGATTTCGAGCCCGCGCCCCTGCTGCTGGGCATGGTGCTCGGACCGCTGATGGAGGAGAACCTGCGCCGGGCGCTTCTGATCTCGCGCGGCGACTGGTCGGTGTTCGTGACGCGTCCCCTGTCCGCGGTATTGATGGCGATTGCGGCTGGACTGCTGATCCTGACGGTGCTGCCGGCGCTCCGCAAGAAGCGCGACGAGGTGTTCGTCGAATCCGAGAACTGACCTGCGGCGGTGCGCCGCAGGTTGCAGTCTGGCTGACTTCGCGTGAACTGATATGACTGACAGATGCCGGCTTGGGAGAGCCGGCATTTCTCTAAGGGCTGAAGGAACTTAACCATGAAATGGTATGGACGCTCCCTGGCGAGCGGCTGTTTAGCCGTGCTCGCCGGAATTGCAATTTCTGCGCAGGCGCAGGCTCAAACCTATCCGACGCGCAGCATCACCATGATCGTGCCGTTCGCGGCGGGCGGCCCGACCGATGTGATCGCGCGCATCGTCACCGCTCATATGGCGCAGACGCTCGGTCAGGCCATCATCATCGAGAACGTGGTCGGCGCTGGCGGCACTACCGCCACCACGCGCGCGGCGAAGGCCGCCAATGACGGCTATACGCTGATCACCGGGCATATGGGTACGCATGCGGCTTCCGTGCCGCTCTATCCCAAGCTCGCCTATCATCCGGAAAAGGATTTCGAACCGGTCGGGCTGCTCGCGGGAACGCCGATCCTGATCCTGGCGCGCAAGGATTTCCCGCCAAAGGACCTCAAGGAATTCATCGCCTACGTCAAGGCGAACGAAAGCAAGGTCAACGCCGCGCATGCCGGCGTCGGCTCGGTCTCCAACGTATCGTGCGAGTTGCTGAACTCGGTGCTCGGGGTCAAGCCGATCGGCGTTCCCTTTAACGGCACGGGTCCGGCGATGAATGCGCTCATTGCGGGGCAGGTCGACTACATGTGCGACCAGATCGTCAACGCCGTGCCGCAGATCAACGGTGGCACGATCAAGGCCTACGCAATAGCGACACCGGAGCGCAATCCATCCCTGCCCAATGTTCCGACCACAGCCGAGGCCGGACTGCCGGCCTTCCAGGCGCAGGCCTGGAACGCGATTTTCGCGCCAAAGGGCACGCCGCCGGAAGTGGTCGCCAAGCTGAACGAGGCGGTCGTCAAGGCGCTGGATGACGAGGGCGTGCGCAAGCGACTGCTCGATCTCGGCAGCGTGATCCCGGGCAAGGCGGAGCGGACGCCGGCCTCGCTGGGAACCCTGGTGAAGAATGAAATCGCCAAGTGGACCCCGGTGCTGAAGGCGGTGAATTAAACCCACATCATCAACGTGATGGGGGAGGGGCGGGACGCAGGTTCCGCCCCTTTTCGTTTGTGCCGGGAATGATCATTTTTCCGGGTATAATCGGCGCGGGAAGCCGAATCGGCGTGTCGATAGGCTATCCCGGCCGCTAAATTCGCGTTCCCCAGAAGGCTCGAAACGCCAGCCATGAACCAGTATCACGATCTGCTCGAACGTATCCTAAGCGACGGCGCGGAG
>PNLC01000452.1 GCA_013822885.1 Bradyrhizobium sp. | reverse complement strand
CCCGCTCCATCGACGGGTCGAAAAAGCGGTACGTCCTGCGGCCGGCCGCTTTCGCGGCGTACATCGCGAGGTCGGCGTTCTTCAGCAGGTCGAACAGATCGGCGCCATGGCGTGGCGCGATCGCGATGCCGATGCTGGCGTCGCTGGCGAGCAGGTGGCCATGGCAATCGAACGGCGTCCGCAGCGACTGATAGATCCGCGCCACCAGCGCGTGAACATCCTCGGCGCCCTCGATGCCGTGCTGCAGGACTGCGAACTCGTCGCCGCCGAGGCGAGCGATGAAGTCTCCGCCCCCGGCCGACTGGCGCAACCGGTCCGCAACGCCTTTCAGAAACTCGTCGCCGATCAGGTGTCCCAGCGTATCGTTGATGCGCTTGAACTCGTCGATGTCGATGTAGAGGATCGCGAACTCGGCGCCCTCGGTCTGCAGCAGCTTCTCGGCGTGGCGCTGGAACAGCGTCCGGTTCGGCAGGTTGGTAAGCGCGTCGTAGTGGGCGAGATGTTCGATCCTTGCCTGGACGCGACGGACTTCGGTTACGTCTTCCATCGTGGTCGCCCAGCCGCCGTCCGGCGAGCGCTTGAAGATCAGCCTGATCGAGCGGCCGTCGGGCGTCGAGGTCACGCTGTCCTTGAGATCGATGCTGGGATCGAGAAACTTGGCGCAGTAGGCCTCGACGTCGCCGACGAAGGAGCCGAGCTGCTGGCGATGCGAGATCAGGTCACGCAGGTGGCAGCCGGGCTTGACGATGTCCGGCGACAGACCGAACATGTCGATATATTGCCGGTTGCAGATCACGAGCCGCCCCGACGCGTCGAACAGCAGCAGGCCCTGGGTCATGTTGTTGATGGCGGTGTCGAGATGCCGCGTTTTCTCCGACAGCATGTGCTGTGCGGCGGCATGCTGCTGGCGTAGCTTGCGCACAATCAGGAACACCATTCCGATCACGATGACGACCGCCAGCGCCGCGGCGCAGAACTGCAACCGGGTTTGGGACCGCCAGTCGGCCAGCACGGTCGACGTCCTGGTGGTGGCGACGACGACGATCGGGAAATGCTCCAGCGACCTGACCGCCCCGACCTTCTCTTCCGACTCCCGCTCGCCGGTGAAGCGTCCGGATATGTTGCCGTCCATCGCCAGCGCGCGCTGGAACGACGGTGTACCGGCAACATTGAGGCCGACAAGTTTGTCGTCCTTCGGATAACGCGCGATGATGGTGCCGTCCCGGTGAATCATCGAGATTGCGGTGTCGCTGTCCAGCGCCAGCGAGCCGACAAAGTCCTCGAAGTGGGATGGCTCGACGCCGCGGACGGTGATGCCCATGATCTCGCCGTGGCGGCCGATGATCTTGCGGGCAAAGACCATCGTCCAGACCTTGGTGACCTTGCTTACGACCGGCTCGAGGATCATGTCGGGCGAGGGCCTCCCCGACGTGAACTCGCGGAAGTAACGCCGATCCGTGATGGTGCCGTCGGGCACCGGCCACATTTCGGACGAGTTGACCAGGAAGCCCTTCGCGCTCCACAGGTTCAGGGCGCCGACCGGAGGAAGCACCGCCAGCTTGGCGCGCAACATTTCATGCGCGGCCAAGGTCGACATCTTCCGCTCGAAAGCGTCGGCAGTGTCGATACCGTCTGCCCGTATCGCGGCCAGGACGTCGTCGTGCACGTGCTGCAGGTCGTTGAGACGTTGATCAAAATGGCGCGACAGCAACAGCGCAGTGTTGTTGAGGTCGCGCTCGGCCACCTCGAGCGCCCGCTCGCGGTATTGCAGGGCGAAATAGCCGGTGCCGAGCATGATCGCGATGACGGCCACCGCGGCGCCCAGAATGAGCCACTGGATCGCGCCGAGTTTCATCCGCGACAGCGCACGTACGAGCGCCGGCGGCGCGCTCGCAAGCGTCCGCCGCGGGCTTGCCGCAGTCAAATCTCCAGAGCAACCGTTCAGCATTTTCCGCCGCCCTCACAAGCGCTTGTTGTAGGGGACACAACCCAAGAGCGCGTTAGCAAAGTGAGTTATCGGGAGGTAAAGCGGCGGCTTCGAAAATCAGGCAGTTTCCGCGAGTTCCGATTCCTTGACGCTGCACTCGATCAGGGCGCCGTCGATCGTGAACTCCGAGAACAGCGAAAGCTCGGTCGCAGCCTGCAGTGGCGCAAAGAACTGCGAATCGCCAGGACTCTTCAGGAAGAAGCGGATGTGGCTCGCCGTCATCGTATCCCGCGACAACCATACGATGCCGGAGAACAGCGCGACCATCATCTGGGCGTATTTGCCGGCGTCGGCGATACCCAGGTCGTAGATCGGCGACACCACGATGAACCGCGCGCGCAGGATGGGGTTCGGGAACTTGCTCATCATCAGGCGGCTGACCTGACAGGCCGCGTGAACCCGCTCGCCGTCGGAAAGGCAGTAGAGGTTCGGGTTGTCGCCGTCCTTGGTGAGACCGTCGTAGGCGGAGAAAACCCCGGTGGAAAAGGTCGAAAAGTCCTCGCCGACGCTCTCGGCGTCCTTCTTCCACTGGCCTTTGATGGATCGCCAGGACCTGTCGGGGTCTCTCATCGGCAGGAGGCGCATGACTAACCGGGGGTTAAGACAGAACTGATCCGAGGCAGTCTACAGGCTGCCGCTAAACGTTTGCTTACATTGGGAACCGGGCAAGCAAGTATTTGTACGTGCTTAGGATTGCATTACGCGGCGGGTACCTTGACGCCGCACGGCCGCACTCCGGCGGCGCCTGGTTCGCACGGCACACGATTGTCTTTGGATCCTGAAAGAGTCATTGTTCGAAACTGAAGGTGGGGCCGTCTCATGAAAGCTCGTCGATATCTCCCTGTTGTTCTGTCCCCTGCTCTGCTGGCTGCCGCCTCCATTCCGGGCTCTCCCGCACAGGCACAGGCGACCGGGGAATCACCGCAGAACGTGCTCGCGGCGCAGATACGCCTGCAGGGCTTTGCGTGTGACAAGTCGCTCGGCGCCGTGCAGGACAGGAAGCGCTCGAAGCCGGATCACCCCGTGTGGGTTCTCAAGTGCAGCAATGCGACCTATCGCGTCAGCCGCTTCCCCGACATGGCGGCGAAAGTGGAGCCGCTTCGATAGCGTCGCGCCGGCTGCTGTTTGCGCAGCCTGCAACAGAGCAATATCTGGCGAGGAACGATCGCGCCAAGTGGGCGTTTTGCCCGTATCGACGATTCCTCCCCCGCGACGTCGAACTGAAGCCCCGCCCTGGATCCCGTCAACCGGGCCCCGGCGGGGCTTTTTTTCCCGGTTTAAACAAGCGGTGGCGCCCTCACCCCGGAGGCGAGGGCGCCGAGGGTTGGTTACGCGGCCGCCTCGTAGTTGACCGCGGTTTCCGCAATCTTGGTCAGGGCCTCGTCGGTCTTTTTTTCCTCCGCCAGGGTCTGATCGATCAACTTTGCAGCCTGCGGATTATTGAGTTTCGTGGCCCAAGCCTTCAGCGTGCCGTAACGCGAAATCTCGTAATGTTCGACCGCCTGGGCGGCAGCCAGCAAACCGGCGTCGAGCGCGGGCGTGTCGGCATACTCCTCCATGATCTCCTTGCCTTCATCGAGAATGCCCTCGATCGCGTCGCACTTCTTGCCGCGCGCGGCCTTGCCGAGCAGTTCGAATACCTTTTCGAGCCGCTCGATCTGCCCTTCGGTCTCCTCGTGATGCTTCTCGAAGGCGGCTCGCAGCTTGTCGGACTGGGCAGCCTTCGCCATTTTTGGCAACGCCTTCAGGATTTGCTTTTCGGCGTAGTAGATGTCCTTGAGCGTATCCAGAAAAAGTTCGTTGAGGTCTTTGTCAGCCATCGGTGTCCTCCATTATTGGCGGCTGACAATCGCGGACCTGGCGGAATAGTTCCTATCAGGACGTCCGCTTCAGCCGCCGGTCGCCGCAAGATCGATCAAGGCAATCCCGAGGTCTGGCCTCTTCCTTCGTCGAAGCGCGACCGGGACCTCGGTCATGACCACCTCGAGGGTCGGTCTTACGATGCCCGTCAGCAGGTGTCCGCCGCGGGTCGACCCGTCGGATAGGCCG
>PNLC01000451.1 GCA_013822885.1 Bradyrhizobium sp. | reverse complement strand
GTGATCATCTGCTTGTAGGTCTCGACGGCGTTGGCTTCCGTGGTGGCGATGAACGCGGAGCCGATATAGGCGAAGTCGGCGCCGAGAATGCGCGCCGCACGGATCGCGCGGCCGTTGGCGATCGCTCCCGACAGCGCAATCGGCCCGTCGAACCAGGAACGCGTCTCCTCGACGAAGGCCAGCGGCGAGATCGTGCCGGCATGGCCCCCGGCGCCGGCCGCAACCAGGACCAGGCCGTCGGCGCCCTTCTCGATCGCCTTGTGCGCAAATTTCTGGTTGATCACGTCGTGAAAGACGATGCCGCCCCAGCCGTGCGCGGCCTGATTCAGTTCCTCGCGCGCGCCGAGCGACGTGATCATCATCGGCACCTTGTATTTCTCGCACATCGCAAGGTCATGATCGAGCCGGTTGTTGGACTTGTGGACGATCTGGTTCACCGCATACGGCGCCGACGGGCGCTCCGGATGCGCCCTGTCGTAAGCCGCCAGTTCTTCCGTGATCCGTGCGAGCCACTCGTCGAGCAGCGGAGCCGGCCGCGCGTTCAGCGCAGGAAACGACCCGACCACACCGGCCTTGCACTGGGCAATGACGAGGTCGGGCACGGAGATGATAAACAGCGGCGACCCGATCACGGGTATCGAAAGGCGGCCCTTGAACAGCGCGGGCATGGACATTCGGAGCGATCCTTCAGTTTTTCTTCGCGGGAACCGGGCATCGCCAGAGAGATGCCAGACATCATACCAACAAGCCAATCTTTCCAGTGTCAAGTATTGCGTCTGGGCGCTATTGGCAAACCGCCCTGCTCAGGAAATTTTCGGTCCTGCAGTCGCGAGCCCGCTCGTCGCAAGCAGCGTCCCGAGAAGATTGAAGGAAGAACCGTTTCGATCGGGCATGTCGCAAAACGTTGCCCGATGACCGTTGCTAGATCAGCTTGAACGCGATGACGAAGCCGAGCACCAGAACGACGGCGCCGATCGCCACCCACAGGCCCAGCCGTTTCTCCAGTTCGCTCCGGATCAAGTCGCCGTAGCGGTTGAGCAGGATGGCGACCACGAAGAACCGCCCGCCGCGCGCCACGATCGAGCACAGGATGAACAGCCAGATGTTGTAGCCGGCGAAGCCGGAGGTGATCGTGACGAGCTTGTAGGGGATCGGGGTCAGCCCCTTCAGCAGGATGATGACCGCGCCCCATTCGGCGTAGGAGGCGCGGAAGGTCTCGACCTTGTCGCTGAGGCCGTAGACGGTGATGAGCCAGTGCCCGACCGAGTCATACAGCAGCGCGCCGATCGCGTATCCGAGCACGCCGCCGGCGACGGATGCGATGGTGCACACGGTCGCGAACCACCACGCCTTCTTCGGCCGCGCCAGCGACATCGGCAGCAGCATGATGTCGGGCGGGATCGGGAAGAACGAGCTTTCCGCGAAGGATACGGCGGCCAGAATCCAGAGCGCGTAGGGCTTGTCGGCGGCGTTGATGCACCAATCGTAGGACCGTTTCAGCATGCGCGCATCAACCATCATGGAGCGAATTTGTCCATGCCGGCGGATAAGAGATTTTTCGGGAATTAATGCCGCTTTTGTGAAGAACGGGCTTCCAACGCGACAATTCGCCGCCGGGCCGCCGAGGGCGTCACGGGCTTGGCAAGCGGCTTGCTCAGTGACTTGTTGAGTAACTTGGCCGGCAGCGCCTTGTTTGGAATGGATTTCGGCATTTTTGCCGCCGACTTCTCCATCGGCTTGACTGCCGATTTGGGCATCTTCTCGGCGATGCCAAGCAATTCCTCGCGCTGGGCCATCTCGCGCCAGACATCCTCCGGCTTGACGCCGGCCGATGCCCAAAGAACGGTCAGGTTATAAAGCAGATCCGCACTCTCGCGCACCACCGCTTCGGTGTTGCCGTTGACGGCATCGATCACGACTTCGATGGCTTCCTCGGCCAGCTTCTTGGCCATCCTGGACGGGCCGCGCTGAAACAAGCGGGCCGTGCGCGACGTGGCCGGATCAAGATCCCTGGCCGCGATCACCGCCTGATAAAGCCGTTCGAGCGAATCACTCATCCTCTTATCCTAACGGAAAGCAACGCCCGGTATGTTAACGTCTTGGGCCGCAACCATAAAAAATCCACCGGCCGCACGGCCGGTGGATTCATCTTAAACGGCGAATTAAGCACCGGCCGCGAAATTACCAGCCCGCCAAGGGGTGCCCACGGTAGTGGGGCACGCCGCTGCGGTAGCCGCCGCCATAGTAGCCTGGGCTCCCGTAGTAAGCCGGACCGCCGTAATATCCGTACGCCGGGGCGCCATAGTAGCCATAGCTGTCATAATAGGAGCGGCGGTTTTGCGCAGCTGCGATTGCGATCCCCGTACCGACGATACCGGCGAACGCCGCTGCAGCAGCGGCACCACCGCCACCGCGATAGTGCCGGCGCCGGGCGCTGATATCGGTCGCGTCGCTCGTACCGGTCGAGGCGGTCACGCCCTTGCTGGCCGGCTTGGACCCTGCGAACGCCATCGTCGGTGGCACGGCGGTCAGCGTCATCGCCACAACCGCTGCGACCGCACCGGCGCGGCCAATCGATGAAAACACACCTTTTCGCGCGAACATTCTCGATATCCTCCGTGGTAGCCTGGCCTGACAGGCCCTGGATAGCCAACCACTGACCGGACAATAGGTTCCCCAATCCGAACCGCAGCTGAACGATCTCTGGCAAAATCGTGGCAGTCATCCGCCGTTCAGGTTAGATGCTGGAGGATGTCTGCTCGCAGGCTGCCCGAAGGCGATGTCACGAAGCCGACATCACCGACGCGGCAACTTGTCCCATCTCACGCTCTTGTCCATCTCATGCTGACGTAAGCCCGATGCGTACAACCCGGACCAACGCCTTCCGCCCGCTTCTGGCTTTGCTTGTAGGCCTGTGCGCAATTGTGTGCATCGGAGCAGGTCACGCGTTTGCGGCCGACGAACCGCGCCCGCCACTCGCGATTCAGTTTTCGCTCGACCGGCCGATCGATGCCACCGCCGCGCCGTTCGTGATGGCGGCAGCGGGCGGGCTGTTCAGCGCGGAAGCGCTGGCGGTCACCACCAACATCGCGAGCGGATCACCCGATGCGATCGCGCGCGTCGCCGCCGGAACCAGCGATTTCGCGCTGGTCGACATCAACGCGCTGATGCGCTTTCGCGACAAGGACAGGCAGGGCGGGCCCAAGATCAAGGCGGTCTTCATTCTGTTCAACAAGGCGCCCTACGCCATCATCGCGCGCAAGAGCCGGGGCATACAGACGCTGTCGGATGTCGAAGGCAAGACCCTGGGCGTTGCCGAAGGCGATCTTTCGATTCGGCTGTGGCCCGCGGTGGCGAGGCAGAACGGCATCAAGACCAAGCAAGTGAAACAGAGCAGCATCAGCGCCGCCGTACGCGAGCCGATGCTGTCGGCCGGCCAGATCGACGCCGTCACCGGATTTTCCTATCTCGCTCCGATCAATCTGAGGGACCGCGGCGTGCCTGCGGACGACCTGGCGGTGCTGAAATTCGCCGACTATGGCTGCGAAGCCTATGGTTTCGCCGTCATCGTCAATCCGGCGCTGGCGGCGACCAAACCCGATGCGGTGAAGGCGTTCGTGCGCGCAACGATCGGCGGCTTGCATCTGGTGGCCAAGGACCCCGACCGCGCCATAACCGAAGTCGTGAACCGGATGGATGGCGGTGCGTCACGCGAGCTCGAACTCGAACGGCTGAACACGATCCTGCGCGACAATATTCTGACCCGCGAGGTAAGGCGCAACGGCATCGGCGGCATCGACCCGGAGCGATTCGAGCGCTCGATCGATCAGGTCGCGGAAGACTTCAAGTTTCAGAAGCGACCGCAGGCATCTGATATTTTCGACGACCAATTCCTGCCTCCCCTCACGGGCCGCCTGGTCAATTGAGTAAAACTCAAGCGGACGCTGGTTCTTGGCCGCGATCCTGACTAGATTGCCACCCTCGCTGATCAGTTTCCCGTTTCTCGTCGAGTTTCTGCCCGAATGTCCATGCTTCGCCTCTACACCCG
>PNLC01000450.1 GCA_013822885.1 Bradyrhizobium sp. | reverse complement strand
CACGAAACGAACCGTGAGCTGCGCCGCGCGGTCGCGGGCTTCCGCGCTCACGAGCTCGGCCTTGTCGATCGAGACAAACCGCGTTTCGGTTTTCTGCTCGTGCTTCTCGCGATCCTTGATCACGGCATCGAAGCTGTCATAGACCTCGCTCGACAACAGATCCTTCAGGGCGCGGCGATCGCCGTTGGCAAAGGCGAGCACGATCATCTCATAGGCACCGCGGGCGCCCGAGAGGAAATGCCGGGGGTCGAACGAGGAATCCTGGGCGACAATGGCGTCAAGGCCCGCCGCAAGCGGCGTGCCTGGCTCGGCAATGTCCTTCCAGCGATCGGCCTGCGGCGCGGCATCGGCGGTCGGCGCCAGCGGCGTCTGATCGATCACCGTACCGGGCATCGGAACGACGTTGTTATTGTCCTGCGAACGCTGCAGGACGTTCGGGGCGGCGCGGTCATAGGGCGGCCGTTCGCTCCCGGTGCGCTGTCCGAGAACGCTACGGAGGCGCAGGAAAATGAAGACCGCCAGCGCCAGGAAGATGATGGTGTAAATATCCACGTCGTATTCGCTTTCTGGTTCTAACGCCGGCAACGGGCCCGGCGGTCGCGCGTTCCCTGGAGAGAAGCCCCTCTTATGAGATTTCTCCGGGACCGATAGAGATTACATCACCGATTTGAGTCTTCCGCATGTAGGCATGAAACTGCGCCCGGCCAATGGCGCGTTTTGGCGCGGGCGAATTGTAGCGTGTTTTGGGGCCAAGGGGAAACCCGATCGTGGCCGGAAATCACGCATCTTCAATAATTTAGGGTAAGCATCGGGCGCCTGGCGGGACGATATTGGGCATATCCGCGACATTTCGAAGCCGCTCCGGCACGGCGCAACCCCCCGTCGTCCTTGTGGAACGAGGCGGGGCTATGATAGCCACTCGCCCGGAAACGGCTTTTCGGTCCATCGAGCGAATTCAGACGAAATCCGGGCTGCGCTCGCCAAGCTTCAGGAGAGAATTTCATGACCAACGGCAACGGCGCGCCTCCCGAACAGGCCCCTCCCCAGCTCAATGTTCTGGCGCAGTACACCAAGGACCTGTCGTTCGAGAATCCGAACGCGCCCTCCTCCCTGGCGCCGCAACAGCAGCAGCCGAATATCAACATCCAGATCAATGTTTCCGCCAATAATCTCGCGGAAAACGAGTTCGAAGTGACGCTTTCCATCGAGGGCAAGGCCGAAAACGCCGGCAAGCTGATGTTCAGCTTCGAGCTCGCCTATGCCGGCGTATTCCGCATCGTCAATGTGCCGCAGGAAAACCTGCATCCGCTGGTCATGATCGAATGCCCGCGGCTGCTGTTCCCGTTCGCGCGCGAGATCATCGCGACGGCGGTACGCGACGGCGGCTTCCCGCCCCTGATGCTGGATCCGGTCGATTTCGTCGGCCTGTATCGCCAGAACATGGAGCGGCAGGCTGCAGCGCAGGCCGTACCGGGCGCCAAGCCGAGCTGAAGTAGGCGGCGGCCAGGCGCAAACCAAAAATCGCGAAAACAACCCCATGCAAAGTAGGATGGGGCCTGGTTTCGAAGCATTTGCGCCGCTAGCCCGCGGCCGGTAGAAAATCGTTCCAGATCGGCTTGTCGCCCAGCGTGGCGATGAAGGCGCGATGCGCCTCGCGGTCATCATCGGTGACCCGGGCGGCCAGCGGCACTTCCCGCCGCCGTCGCGGCGTTTCGCCGATTCCGCCGGGCTGCAGGGTACGGGAGTCCGAAGCCAGGATCAGTTGCGACTGCCGCGCCCCGATCAGGTCGATATAGACTTCGGCGAGCAGTTCAGCGTCGAGCAGCGCGCCGTGCTTGGTACGTCGCGAATTGTCGATCGAATAGCGCGAGCAGAGATCGTCCAGCCGGTTCGACACGCCCGGATGCTTGCGACGGGCCAATAGAAGCGTATCGACCAGCCGCTCACGCAAGAGCGGCTGCCGCTTGATGCGGTCGAGTTCGGCATTGATGAAGCTGACGTCGAACGAGGCGTTGTGAATGACGAGCGGCGCGTCGCCGATGAACTCCAGGAACTCCTCCACGACTTCCGTGAACAGCGGCTTGCTGGCGAGAAATTCGCTGGACAGGCCGTGCACGGCAAACGCTTCCGCCGGCATGTCGCGTTCGGGATTGATGTAGCGGTGAAAAGACTGCCCCGTCGGCATGCGGTTGAAGATCTCGATGCAGCCGATTTCGACGAGCCGGTCGCCGCGCAGCGGATCGAGGCCGGTGGTTTCGGTATCGAGAACGATTTCGCGCATGAAAGCAAAGTGACCCGGAAGCTCGGCGAATCAGGTCCGCCGCTGCGGCATCTTAACGACCTCGGCCAGAATGTCCTTTATTTGCGCACGCACCGGGTCGAGCCCGTGCGAGGTATCCACGACGAAATCGGCGCGCTTGCGCTTCTCCGCATCGGGTGTCTGCCGCGCAATGATGGAATCGAGTTTTGCGGCATCCATGGTGCCGCGCGCCAGCACGCGCTCCCGCTGCAGTTCCGGCGACGTCGTCACCACCACCACCGCGTCGACGCGCTTTTCGCCGCCGGTTTCATACAGCAAGGGAACGTCGACCACGACGACGGGGGCGCCGGCGCGTTCGGCATCCTCGAAGAATTTTTGCCGGCCGGCGCCGAGCATGGGATGGACGATCTGCTCGAGCTGCTTCATCGCCGCGGGATCGTGCACCACGCGCTCGCTGAGCTTTTGCCGATCCACCTTTCCATTCGACGTCGTGCCGGGAAAGGCCGCCTCGATCGCCGGGGCCGCTGCCCCCTCGTAAAGCTTGTGGACTTCCGCGTCGGCGTCATAGAGCGGCACCCCGGCCTCCACGAAAAGTTTTCCCGTCGTGGACTTGCCCATGCCGATCGAGCCGGTGAGACCAAGAATTAGCATTTTGGAACCAGCATTTTTCTGCGCATCGTTTCAGACACCGAGTAGCCCCTGCTCCCGCAGGAATGCAAGCAGCGGCAGGAGCGGCAGGCCGAGAATGGTGAAATGGTCGCCTTCGATGCGTTCGAACAAATGCACCCCGAGCCCTTCGAGCTGGTAGGCGCCGACACTGGTCGTTACCGCCTCCCCGGCCTGGTCCAGATAGGCTTCGATCTCGCTTACGCTCAAGGGCCGCATCGTCATTCGGGCGACGCTGACATCGGCAAACAGGACCTTGCCGTCGCCTGCAACGGCAATGGCGGAATGCAGTTCATGCGTGCCGCCGGCAAGCAGCCGCAATTGATCCGCGGCCTGCGCGCGCCCGGCGGGCTTACTGAACAATCTCGTTCCGAGCGCCAGCGTCTGATCGGCGCCGACGACGTAACGTCCGGGATTGTTCGATGAAACGAACAGCGCCTTCTCGCGCGCCAGCAGGCCTGCGATCTCGCCCGGCGCCGAAAGGCCGGAATTCTTTTGCAACGCGCGTTCATCGACATCTGCAGGCATCGCATCGAACGGAATCGCCGCATTGGCGAGCAGCGCCTGCCGCGCGCTACTCTTTGAGGCCAGAATCAGCGGATATTTTCCACGCCAGATGGTCATCGCGAAAACTTCATTCGGGAAGCCGCTGGCGCTGGCGGTCGGAGAACAGCTTCAGTACCGCAGCCGCGGTTTCCTCGATCGAACGACGCGTCACGTCAAGCTGCGCCCAACTGAACTTGGCGCTCAGCCGGCGCGCATGAGCCACTTCATCCGCCACCGCCTGGCGATCGATGTAGTCATCATTGCCGGTATCGGAGCCCATGCTCAGCAGCCGGTTCTGGCGGACCTGAATCAACCGCTCCGGCGTCGCATGCAGACTGACGACCAGCGGCTTCTTCAAAGTCTCCAATTGATGCGGCAGCGGAATGCCCGGCACCAGAGGCACGTTCGCGGTGCGGACACCACGGTTGGCGAGATAGATCGAAGTCGGTGTCTTCGATGTGCGGGAGACGCCGACCAGAACCACGTCGGCATCTTCCAGGCCTTCGACGTGCTGGCCGTCATCATGCATCATGGTGTAGTTCAAGGCATCGATGCGCTTGAAATATTCCGCATTCAAAA
>PNLC01000449.1 GCA_013822885.1 Bradyrhizobium sp. | reverse complement strand
GGAGCGACGGCTCGCAACTCAGCGCCATCGCGATCATGACGCGCTGGCGCATACCGCCCGACATGTTGTGCGGATAGTCGTCGACGCGCTGTGCCGGCGAGGGGATCCGCACCAGGTCGAGCATTTCGATCGCGCGCGCTTTTGCGGCGCGCGGCGACATCTGGGTATGGGCCAGGATCGCCTCGACGATCTGCTGCCCGACCGTGTGGACCGGGTTGAGCGAAGTCATCGGCTCCTGGAAGATCATCGACATCTTGCCGCCGCGCAGCTTGCGCCGCTCGTCGGCCGACAGTTTCAGCATGTCGCGATCGCCGAACAGCACCGCCTCGGCCTCGACCTTGCCCGGCGGACTCGGCACCAGCCCCATCACCGACAGCGACGTCACGCTCTTGCCGCAGCCGGACTCGCCGACAAGGCCGATAGTGCGTCCGCGCGGAACGCTGAAGCTGATGCCGTCGACCGCGCGGAACAGGCCGCGGTCGGTGACGAAGTGGGTCTTCAGGTCGCGAACCTCGAGCAGCGTGTCCATCAGAAGGAGTAATCCAGTCCCTTGTAGAAGGTGTTCTGATAGAGCATGTGCGGCCGGACGCCCTTCAGCTTCTTGACGCTCGTCGTGTACATCGCGATGTTCATGACGGGCATCCACAGATGCTCCTGGGTGACGCGCTGCTGCGCCAGCGCGTAGTATTTGGTGCGGTCCGCTTCGGTCAGCGCGGCGCGCCCCATTTTCAGGTACTCGTCGGTCTTGGCGTCGTTCCAGTTCATCCGGTTGGGCGCCGGCATGTTTTTCGAATCGAAGTAGAAATTGAGCAGGTCGCCTGCCGAGATGTAGGGGAACGTCACCGTCCACAACTCGAAGTCCTGCTTGGCCATCTCGGCCGGCGCGATCGTGGAGTCGTAGCCCAGGATCTTCCAGTCGATGCCGATCTTGCGCATGTAACCCTGGATCGCCTCGGACACGCGCGGGAAATAGGCGACCTGGGTGAACAGCACTTTTGGCGCGAGCTTGACGCCATCCTTCTCGCGAATGCCGTCAGCGCCCACTTTCCAGCCGGCTTCATCCAATAGCTTCTTCGCCCGTTCGGCGTCCTCCTTGATGATACCTTTGGTCGATTCCGCAAAATCGAGCGCCTTGGGGTCGATGAAGGTGTAGGCGGGATCAGCGTTGCCCAGCATGATGCCCTTGACGATGTCGGCGCGGTTGATCGCGATGTTCATCGCCTCACGCACGCGGGCGTCGGCGACCATTGGCCGCGTGGTCTTGTAGCCGTAATACATCAGCTGGAAGTTGGGCAGGGCTTCCTGGACGTTCAGGGTCGGCGCGGCCTTGACCTGCTGAATGAATGCCAGCGGAACCTGGTGGGTGACGTCGAACTGTCCGCCCAGCATGGCGGCGACGCGGCTGGAGTCCTCGGGCACGATCTTGATGCTGAGCTTCTCGAACTTCACCGGGCCCTTGTTCTGGTACATCGACGGGCCCCATTTGTAGGCGTCGTGCCGCTTGAGCACGATCTCCGTGCGTGGCTGCCAGCTTTCGAAGCACCACGGCCCGGTGCCGTCGATTCCCTTGATGCCGTAGTCCTTGCCGAGCGATTCCACGCTATCCTGATTGTGGATGGCAGTCGTAAACATCGTGAGCTGCAGCAGGAGATCGGCAAACGGTTCTTTGAGTTCGTACTCGACCGTGTAGGGGTCGGGTGCGCGCAATTCCTTGATGTTGCCCGCGCGCCAGGCCAGCGGCGCCTTGAGCTCGGCGCTGGTCAGGCGCTTGAAGGAATAGATCACGTCGGCGGCGGTGAATTTCTTGCCGCTGCAGAACTGCACGTCATCGCGCAGCTTGAAAGTATACAGCTTGCCGTCCTCGCTGATGGTCCACGACTTGGCGAGGTAGGGGATCGCCGTCTTGCCGTCCCAGTCCATGGCCACCAGCGTATCCTGGAACATGTTGACGATGTCGGAGGTCGGCGACCACGTGGTGCGCTGGCCGTCATAATGCGGCGCGTCGAGCGCCTTCATCATCTTCAGCGTCTGCGCGCCTGCGGCCGATGAAATACCGGCCGCCCCGAGCAGCGCCACAACGCCAGTCAAAATCCTGCGCATCACATTTTCTCCCCTGGTGGTGTTCTTGTTATCGCGTTACGTCCAGCCCCTTGTAGAACGTATTCTGGTAGATCATGTGCGGCTTTGCGCCCGTGATCTTCTTGCTGGCGACCTGGTCCATGTTGATATTGAGCACGGGCATCCACAGGTGCTCGCGCGTCACCTTCTGCTGCACCAGGCCGTAATACTTGGCCCGATCGGCCTCGGTCAGCGCGGAGCGGCCCTGTTTCAGCCAGGCATCGGTTTCGGCGTCCTTCCAGTTCATCCGGTTGGGCGTCGGGATGTTGGCGGAATCGAAATAGATGTTCATGAGATCGCCGGCTGACAGATACGGCACCGTGACCGACCAGATTTCGTAGTCCTGCTCCGCCATCTTCACCGACGCGATGGTCGAGTCCCATGGCTGCAGGCGCCAGTCGACGCCGATCTTTCTGAGATAACCCTGGATGGCGTCGGCGACGCGGGCCGAGTTGGCATTGGCGGTGAAATAGACCTTCGGCGCGAGCTTCAGTCCGTCCTTTTCACGGACGCCGTCGGCGCCGGGCTTCCAGCCGGCCTCGTCGAGCAGGGCCTTGGCGCGTTCGAGGTCTTCCTTGACGATGCCCTTGGTGGCGGGGTCGAAGTCGAGCGCTTCCGGGTCAACGATGTTGAAGGCGGGGTCCGCATTACCGAGCAGGATGGCCTTGGCGATCTCGGCGCGGTTGATGGCGATGCTCATGGCTTCGCGGACGCGCCGGTCGGACACCATCGGCCGCGTCGTCTTGAAGCCGTAGTAGAGCAACTGGAAATTCGGCTTGGCCGGCGTCACGGTCAGCATCGGGGCGGCCTTGGCCTGCGAAATGAACTGCGCCGGAAACTGGTGGGTGATATCGAACTGGCCGGACATCATCGCCGCCACGCGGCTTGAGTCCTCCGGCACGATCTTGACGACGAGCTTTTCGAATTTCACCGGCCCCTTGTTCTTGTACATCGAAGGGCCCCATTTGTAGGCGTCGTGGCGCTTCAACACGATCTCGGTGCGCGGCTGCCAGTGATCGAAACACCACGGTCCGGTACCGTCGGCTCCCTTGATGCCGTAGTCCTTGCCGAGCGTCTCCACGCTCTCCTTGTTGTGTATGACGTTGGTGAACATCGTGAGCTGCAGCAGCAGTTCGGAGAACGGCTCCGCGAGCTCGTATTCGACGGTGTGGGGATCGGTCGCGCGCAGTTCCTTGATGGGTCCGGCGCGCCAGGCATAGGGTCCCTTGATCGCGGGGTCCTTGAGACGCTTGAAGCTGTAGACGACGTCCTCGGCCGTGAATTTCTTGCCGCTGCAGAAGGTGACGTCGTCGCGCAGCTTGAACGTATAGGTCCTGCCGTCCTCGCTGATCGTCCACGACTTGGCGAGATAGGGGATCGGCGTCTTGCCGTCCCAGTCGAGCGCGACCAGCGTATCCTGGAACATGTTGACGATGTCCGAGGTCGGTCCCCATGTCGTGCGTTGCGCATCGTAATGCGGTGCATCGATGCCCTTCATCAAGGTGAGCGTCTGGGCCGCTGCCGGCGCAGCCATTCCGAACGTCAATGCCACACTCAGAATCAATCTGATCATGTCTGCAGCCTCGGATCGAGGACGTCGCGGAATGCGTCGCCCAATAGATTGGCGGCAAGCACGATCACGAAGATCGCAAAGCTCGGTATCGTCGCGATGTGCGGCGCCATGAACAGGAAGTCGCGGCCCTGCGCCGCCATCATGCCGAGTTCGGCGGTCGGCGGCTGCGCGCCCATGCCGAGGAAGCCGAGCGCTGCGCCGATCAGGATGATCTGGCCGAAACGAAGCGTGAGGAACACGAAGATCGTCGAAATGCAGTTCAGCGTCAGGTAGCGCCAGATCAGCGCGCCGTCGGACACGCCGACCGCGCGACCGGCTTCCATGAACTCCTGGCCCATCACGCCAATCGCGGCACCGCGCGCGACCCGCGCGACATC
>PNLC01000448.1 GCA_013822885.1 Bradyrhizobium sp. | reverse complement strand
CAACGACTTTTTCGTTCGTTCCGATCATTCGATCACCCGCGAATTCGACCGGGAATGCCGGGAAACCGGTCCTCTCTACCGCATGAGCAACCACACTTGCTACCAGATGGGATTTGCCGGCGTCGCCTGCGGCATTGCCCGCACCGCGCTCGACAATTTCGTCGAAACCATGCGCACCAAGGTGCCGCGCGGCGCCAGGGGTTCTTTGCGGGACAATGCGGTGGTCCAGAGCAACCTCGCCCAGGCCGAGGTCAATCTCCGCGCCGCGCGCGGCTACGTTCTGCAATCGATGGCCGACATCTGGAAGGATCTTGTCGCCGGCGCCACCATCACGGTTGCGCAACGCATGAACATCCGCATGGCTTCGACCCATGCCATTCACAAGGCGCGCGAGGCGGTCGACTTTGCTTACAACGCCGCGGGCGCGACCGCGATCTTCGAAAACCATCCGCTGGAGCGCCGCTTCCGCGACATCCACACCGTGACGCAGCAACTACAGGGCCAACTCCGGCACTTTGAAACCGTCGGCGCCTGGATGATGGGCGCCGATACCGACCTCAGCTTTGTTTAGGAAGAGCGACCATTGGACTTGGCGGACTGCAGCATTACACCATCGAACCCGCCGACCTCGAACGCACCAAGGATTTCTACTGCGACGTGCTGGGCAAAACGGCGACCGGCCGCCGCGGCATTCCTCGGAGCATCAATCCTATTCGGCCCCCGCCGCGGCGCCTACTCACTTTGCATGAGGTCGGAATGCAACACTGGCAACCGAAGCACGAAGTTCCCGACAAGGCCGCAGGCCAGCCATCAGTAGGGCGCCAGTCCGCCGGGTTTTCTTCATCATTGCATGACGATTGGAGGGGCCGCGCCGCTGCGGCACGATAGCCGGGTGCCGCGCCTTCAAACCTACCCCAGGGCATGCGTGCCCGGCTATTCCCGCGCGGCGGCGGCTAATCGAGCCCGCGCTCGTGGCTCAAATTGACCATCTCCTGAATGAATACCTTCTTCTGCTTGTCGTCCAGGCTCGCAAACAGCGGCTCGGCGGCGTCCGCGACGTTGCGCTGATCGACGGCGCGGTCGTTGAGAAACTGGGCTTCGTTGCGCATCTGCTCGATGATGTCGTCGGGCGGATCGCGCTTGGCGCGGGCGACACGCAGATTGAGGCGGTCCGCGCCGTTGTTGCCGAGATAGTGCATCGCACTGTTGAAGCCGGCCCAGTGCTTCTCTTGCTCCGGCGTGAGGTTCAGCTCTTTCTTGATGCGCTCGATGTTGGCGTCGCTGCTGGCGACGATCTGCTCGGCGGTCAGTTGCGGCGCCCCGGCTTGGGTGAGGATGGCGGCCTGTTGCTGCTTGCCGGCCTTGGCGGACTTGGTAGCCTTGGTCCCCTTGGCGGACTTTGGGGCGTCCCCTTGCTTCGAAGCCTCGCCCTGCTTCGAGGCGCCCCCCTGTTTTGAAACCTCCCCCTGTTTTGAAGCTTCGCCTTGCTTGGCGGCCTCCGGCGCCTGCCCGCCCTTGCTGGCGTTGCCACCACCACCGCCGCCTGTCACTGCCCCGACGACGCCGCCGACGACACCCACCACGCCCCCGATCGCGCCGCCTAGCACGCCACCGACCGGACCTGCCGCCTTGTTGCCCTCGCGTGCACCTTGCTGCACGCCTTGTACCAGCCCCTGCGCGTTCGCCGCTGCAGACGGGCCCAGCGCCAGCAAGGCGATAGCGCCCAGAACGAAACCCAGTCGCTGCAGCGCGCGCGCGATCGGTCCAGGGGTGCTCATTATTTGGTCTCCTTGGTCGAACAGGTCAGTAGGCGAGAACGGCTTCCGAGGAAGCCCCGTGAATCTCTTGGTGCAAACTATCGTCTTCGCCCCGAACCCGCCACCGTTGCGCCACGCGCTCCACGACAGGGAATCCTCCCCGGCAGCCGCCGTGCGTCGCACGCCGTGCGGCTCAAGCGCGCACCCTGACGCGGGGCGGCTCAAGTGTGCGACGCAATATGGATGCGAAGCATCGCGGTTTCTGAACATGCCGCATCATCGCGCCCGTTGCCCGGAAATTGAACGCAACGTTAGTCCAATGACTGACATCGATGTGTTTTCTCGACAGACGCAAACAATTCTGGTCTGATCCAACCACTAAATCTCCGCTGGCAGGCCGCGCCCTTGCGTTCTGACATCAGCCGGGGACAAAAAATAATAAGCAAAATCTGGCTCAGCAAAGAGGAAACACATGTCCCGCAAGAAGCTTTCTCGCCGACAATTTGTTGCTGCGACAGCGCTAACATCCGCAGCACTCATTACCGCGCCGTATGTTCGCGGCGCCCATGCCGCCGGCAAACTCAACATCGGTTTCTGGGATCACTGGGTGCCCGGCGCCAACAAGACCTCAACCGAACTCGTCAACGAGTGGGCAGCGAAGGAAAAGGTCGAGGTTTCGATCGACTACATCCCGAGCCAAGGCAACAAGAACCTGCTGACCATCGCAGCCGAAGCCCAGGCGAAGTCCGGCCATGACATTCTGGCGATGCCGACATGGTGGCCGCACGCGCAGGCGGACTTGCTCGAGCCGATGAATGATGTCGTCGATGCGCTCATCAAGCAGAATGGCGACGTCAACGGGACCGTCCAGTATCTCGGCAAATCGGGCGACAAGTGGCTTGCCGTCCCGGCCTGTATCGGCAGCCAGATCAAAGGCCCCTGCTCCCGCATCGATCTGATGAAGCAGCACGCCAACATCGACGTTCAGGCCATGTATCCGGCCGGCGCACCGCCGAAGGCCGATGCGTGGACCACGGATGCATTCCTGAAGGCTGCCGAGGCCTGCCACAAGGGCGGCGTTCCCTTCGGCATCGGTCTCGGCGAGACCAGCGACTCCGTCGATACCGTCGGCGCGTTCTTCCTCGCCTTCGGCGCGGAGGTGGTCGACATCAAGGGCAACGTCGTCGTGAAGAACGACAATGTGCGGCAGGTTCTCGAATACTACAAAAAGCTGATGGCGTTCCTGCCGTCCGACGCGCCGGCCTGGGACGATGGTTCCAACAACAGGTGGCTGGTCTCGGGCAAGGGCGCACTGATCATGAATCCGCCGAGCGCATGGGCCGTGGCCAAGCGCGATGCGCCGCAGATCGCCGAACAATGCTGGACCCACGGCTTCCCGGTCGGTCCGAAGGGCCGCTTTGCACCCTACCTTCCGTATTTCTGGAGCGTATGGAATTTCGGCAAGAACAAGCCGGCGGCCAAGAGCCTGTTGACACATCTGTCGCAACCGGCCGCGGTGGAGAAACTGGTGGCGGCGAGCGGCGGCTACGATTTGCCGGCGTTCGAGAAACTCACCACCCTGAAGACGTGGGCGGAGGAAAGCCCGCCGAAGGGGACGCTCTACCACTATCCGAATCCGCACAACCACCAGAAGCTCTCGATTTCGGCAGCGGGAGCTCCGCCCAAGGTTGCACAGCAGATCTACACGCAGGCGACCCTGACCAAGATGTGTGTGCGTTATTACAGGGGCGAAGCGATGGAGAAGACGCTGGCCTGGGCGCAAAGCGAACTCGAGGGCTTTATGCGGAGTTGAGGAGATTTCGCCGCTGCGGTCTGACCGATTCAGGACCGCAACGGCGCTCATCCGCCTTGGGAAACGATGGGAAGCCGGCCTGACGCCGGTTTCCCGAAGCCGAAACTTTTACTTCTTTGAAATGCTACTCGCGAGGAAGATGCATCATGGCTGATGTCGCGATCGAGCGGAACAACACCGCCCCTCCGCGCTCGGCGCGCAAGCGCGCCAGTTTGCGAACCGCTTTGAAGCGGAAATCCACCGCGGCCTTTCTGATGACGCTGCCGCTGATCCTGCTGGTCTCGCTTCTGGTCATCTACCCAGCGTTCTATTCGCTGCATCTGGCGACGCTGAACAAGTCGATGCAGCGCTTTGTCGGCCTTGGAAACTTCCAGTTTCTTTTCACCCGCGAAACGTTCTGGCTGGTGGTGCAGCAATCCTGCATTTTCGCGATTACAGCCGTGATCTTCAAGGCGGTGATCGGCTTCATCGTAGCCCACTTCGTTCATAACATTCCGGCCAAAGGCCAGCGCAAGTGGCGTGGAA
>PNLC01000447.1 GCA_013822885.1 Bradyrhizobium sp. | reverse complement strand
ATCTGGATTGGCGGCATGCGCCGACACTCAGCGCACGCGGGAATATCGCGTGCCCCATATAGGGGAATACGCCGCCAAAACCAATGCTGTCTGGGCTTGTCAGCCCGGCGTCGCGCCCGCTGTGAAGCCGAAAATGGGCTTTCCGTGGCGATTGGCAGGCGCGGATGCGGCCTATTGCCCGTTGTTCTTGAGAACCTGGTCGCAGGCAGGGCTGATCTTGGGGCGATTTTCCTTCAGGCACGCCAGGATGGTGAAATCACCCTGATCAATCACCGTACGGCAGAACTTCTGCACGTCGCGGGTGCAGGCCTTTTGCTCCTCAGCCGTTCCGCTGCGCGCCTGGGCAAAGGCATCCGATGAAAGCGGGATCGACAACAAGGTGAGCGCGAGGAGAAAATGACGCATCGTATTCCTTCACTTCGGCAGCAAGAAATCCTGTTCCCGATTTGCATTTCGGCATCGCCGGGACGGATTTGCGTTGGATGGCAGGCGCCGCATCATGCAGCAACGAACACAGGACAAGCGCTGGCAAATGCGGCCAAATTTGCGACGAAGTCAAAATCTTTAGGCAACTAACTGTGATTTCGACAGTATTATCGCCATGGCTTTGTTCGCGATTGACTGTTGCAGATCGGCCTGTGCAAAGCTAGATGCTGCCGGACAGAGTCGGCGGAGTTGTCTCAGATACCGCCGGGCCGCGTTGGAATGCGCGGCATTTTGTCTTTTGAACCTAGGATACTGCAGGGACACTAAATCTTCGATGCGGCGCGACGTATCTTGTGAAGGAACGTCTATTTGATGGGAAAACTCACGATGAAACTGTTTCGTTCCAGCTTGCTCGGTCAGGCACTCGCAACTGCCGGCGTCGGCGCCGCGCTCCTGTTGTCGGTCACCGCAAGCCATGCCCAGGCGGGAGGCCCGTTTGCCGGCTTTGACGGAAACTGGGCCGGCTCGGGCACGGTCGCGCTCTCCAACGGCACCACCGAGAACATCCGCTGCAAAGCAGATTACAAGGTCAACTCCAACGGGCTCGGCCTGAAGCAAAACCTGCACTGCGCCAGCGACAGCTACAAGTTCGACCTTTCCAGCGATGTCACCAGCCAGGGTGACCGCATCTCCGGCAACTGGAGCGAAAAGAGCCGCAACATCTTCGGCAATCTGCAGGGCACCGCGGGTGGCGGCCAGATCGAAGTGTTCGTCGAGGCCTCCGGATTTGCAGCCAACCTGAATTTGCGGACCACCGGCAACAAGCAGTCCGTGCAGATCGACTCCAAGGGCGAGATCCGCGGCGTCAAGATCATGATGACCAAGACCTGATCCCTGCCGGTTTCAGTTAGTCAGCAAATGGCAGCGTCATGACGCTGCCATTTTTCATTTGGGGTTGGCGGCGAATAGCGTCCTGCAGACCGCCCACCTGCTCAACGGAATTGCCAGCGCCAATGCGTGTCGCCGCGATCACGGCGTTCCGTCACCTCGACGCGCATGAAGCGATCGTGAGCCAGCGCCGCTCCGATCCACAATTCGTTCCAGGCGTCGAACACCGCGGGCGACAGCGCCTCGCGTTCCGCCATCAGCCGCCACGAGGTCTGGCGCACGCTGGCGCGCGCACCTTCCAGATTTAGTTCCGCATCGTCGTCCTGACCTCGCGCCAGGCGCGCGAAGGCCTTGGCGAAGCCGGCCGCCCCCGCTTCCACCCCGCCCAGCAGCGCGGCGACCTCGTCGAAGGTATGCATTCCGACCAACCGGGCCGCGGCGCCAGCGAGATGACCGCCCTCCTCCGGGCCGAGCACCCTGATGGTCTCCGGCACGACCGAGGTGATGTACTCCATGGCATAGTTGCGAAGGACCTTTTGCAACCGTTCCTCCGGCCACGTGTTGTCAGGCAGGCGCGGCGCGAGAGCGGCCTGGAACGGCGGACAGCGTTCGCCGGGCGAGAACTGCAAGCGCTCCTCGGGCGCGAGATCGTGGTCCCACTCCTTGTAGTAACCTTCGAGCCCCGGCTGTCCGTCGACGGTCTGCCCGGTGCAAACGAAGCCGAGCCGCGGATTTCCGAGCACGACGCCGTTGTTGGCGTGCCACCCCCGCAGCATCGCGCGCGATACTTCCGACGGGATGCCGCAAATCGCGGTGCCCGACCAGATCCAGCGCGGCGGCGGATAGCGCACCCAGGCCTTGCGGTCACTCTCGAACACATACTCGACCTTCACGCCGCCGACCTGGTTCGAGAGATAGTGATACTGCGCGCACGCCACCGCATGCGGAAGCTTGTCGAGGCCGAGTTTCTTCAATCCGGGAAGGAAGCGCGCCAGTTGCTGCCGTCGAAAGGTGCGGAACACCACCTCGGCCGCGCGCGGCGCACCGGCGCGCGAAGCGAGCATCAGGATCAGCCCCGTCAGATAGGAATGATAGATGTGCTCGACGGCGCGGTAGGCGGCAGCGTCAGCGACCTTTGCCCGACCTGCCGTTTCTGCCGTCGTCATTGTGCAGCCTCTATTTTACAGGCTTCGCGTAAGCACCCGTGCCCCGAATCCTGTCGGACAGGTTGATCAGGAACATCGATGTCGGCCGCAGGATGAAGAGGTCCGCGACCAGCGCGGCAACCATCGAGAACGCGCTGAGCCAGCCGAACAGGCGCAGCGACGGCAGGTCGGAGAACACGGTAACAACGAGGCCGCAGGCCAGCACCACCGTAGTCAGGATCAGCGCCGGACCGACCAGCACCGTGGCGCGTTCGACCGCCAGTTCCGGACTGATACCCGGCTTTCTCTCCAGCCGCAGCCGGTTGAGGAAATGGATCGTGGCGCTGAGGCCCAGGCCGAACGACACCGTCAGCGCGACCACGCTGGCAAATTGCAGCCCCTCGCCCAGTAGCCAGAGCACCGTGCCTGACGCCACCACCGGGAAGATGCCGGGCAGGATGCAGGACAGCATCACCACGACCGAGCGGAACGCCAACCCGATGAAGACCGCGACCAGCAGGAACTCGATTGTGAGGCCTTGATTCAGCTTGGAGATCATGTTGGCGCTGTTGCGCGCGGCGATCGCCGACAGGCCGGTGACCGCGATTTCGAAGCCGGGATGCTCGGCGCGCACCGTGTCGAGCGCCTTGTCCAGCTTGTCGACCACCGGAAGAATCTCGCTCGAATCCAGATCGGGAACGCGACCGGACACCACCACTGCGTCCTGATCGGCCGAAATGAAGCGGCGGACCAGATGCTCGGGGATAACGCTGACATATTGCTTCAGCGTCTCGACGTCGCTGCTGCCGGCTTTCTCGGCGAGCCAGCGGCGCAGGGTTTCAAGCGACCAGACGTTGCCGACGCCCGCCGATTTCTCGACCATGGCGTGGACTTCGGCGATTATCTTCAGCGTGTCCGGCGCATAGAGCGAGGCGCCCTTGGGGAACTCGATCAGCACGTCGATCGGATTGGCGCCGGTGAGCTTGGCGTCGAGACGGCTCGAAGCCTCCACCGCCTGCCGTTTGTCCGGCACCTGATCGGCGAGACGATAGCGCGGCTCCAGCGTGGCGTAGATGAAACCGAGGCCGGCGACGAGGAGCAATGCGAGCAGGCTGAACAGCCCCGGGCGACCGACCATGCGGACCGCGATCCAGTAGCAGAAATTGCGCAGCGCCTGCACGCCGGCGTCGGCGCTCTGGAACTTCACCGCGAAGATCTTCTCGTTGCGAACGAACAACACGCCGAACACCGGGACCAGCGAGAGCACCGCGACCAGCGCAATGATGGTGGCGGCAAGGCCGGCCTCGCCGAACTTCCGGATCAGTTCGGAATCGGAGAATTGCAGGGCGATGAAGGAGATCCCGGCGGTGCCATGGGTCAGCACACAGGCCGGACCCACCACGAGCACGGCGTTGGTGAACGCGGTAAATTTGTCCTGACCCGCGATCAATCGGTCGCGCGCCGCGAACGTGAGCTGCATCGAGTCCGAGAAGCTGATCACCATGATCAGCGGCGTCATCACGTTCAGGAACATGTTGAGGTTGAAACCGGCCCAGCCGAGGCCGCCGAGCGCGAGCAGGATCGCGATAATGGGCGGAAAAGCCGCGACGACCATGAACGATATCTTGCGGAAGAA
>PNLC01000446.1 GCA_013822885.1 Bradyrhizobium sp. | reverse complement strand
AGCGACGTTATCAGGCTGATCGATCGGCTTCGCCAGGATGTCGCGATAATCCTGGTAGTTGGCCGCCGTGCCGATGAAGATGCAGACGCAGTGGGTCGGCTCGGCATAGAGATAGCGCAAATCGTTGCCGGTGCGATGAACCACGAAGCGATGCGGCGGCAGCGCGTGCATCGCCTTCTTCCCCGCTGCGTCGTTGGCGACCTGGACGCGGAAGCCGGCGGAGGAGAGATAGAAACTGTTCTTGTCGAGGAACGGCTTGCTCGGCGCTTCCAGCGCGGCCAGCAGCGAGGCGCACAGCAGCAAAGCGATCGCGGGGATGAGGGCGTAAACCTTCCTCCTGCTCGCGAAAAACAAGGATGGCAGCGCCACGGATGCGGAAGTCATCAACTCAAATCCTCATCTATGTCCGACCGTGGACCAATAGCGCCGACAGTGCTTGAACCATCGCCGGCGGTCAAATCGACGGGCGCGGCGTCAACACCACCGCTGTCGTCCCGGGCTTGACTCGGGACCCATAACCACCGGCCGTGATTGATTTGGGAGGTATCAGCTCCGACCGCTCAAAATCGATGGGCCACGGCGTATGGGTCCCGGCTCAAGGCCGGGACGACGAGAGGGATTACTCGCCCCACTCCCGCGCCATTTTCGCAAGCGCGCAGCCTTCGCAATAGCGGGCGTCCTTGTAGTCGATCCAGTTGTGGGCATAGACGCGCTCCAGCGGGATGCCGTAGCGCGCGCGCAGCACCTTCACGAGGATGCGCCACGCTGCGACCTGCGCTTCGGTCGGGCCGCGCGTCACGTCGGGATAATTGCCGGCGAACTCCACGCCGACGGAGTTGTTGCCGACCACCTGGCGATAGGTCGGTTTGTTGTCGATGTACTTGTTGTCGTTGCGGTTGGCGCCGTCGCCATGGGTTGGAACGAGATGTTCGGCGACCGCCCAGTACACAGTGCCGTCGGTTTCGACCCAGACCATGACCCCGCGCCGCGTCGGATTCTTCGACTGCGCCTGCGCGCCGCCGCGGGCGGAGCCGGCCGGTCCCTCCGTCTGGTGCACGATGATGTTGCGCCAGGGATGCGATTTTGCGGGATCGCCCCATGGTGCAAGCCACACCATCTTCAGGCCGGGAATCTCGGGCGTGCCCGATGAGCGCGCGATGGTCGCGAGATCGGGCGTTTGCGCGGAGGCTGAAACGGAAATTGACAGCGCCCAGAGCGCCGTCGCGAGCAATCGAGCGTTCATATTGCGGAACCCGTTGACCGGCCCTCAGTAGCACGCTCACGCGTGCTTGCGCAGGCCGATCTCCGACAGCGGCTGCGTTTCGGGGCCGGGCACCAGCGGCGGCGCCGGGTCATAAGTGGCAAAGCCGTTGCGGCCGGCCTTCTTGGCATCGTACAGCGCGTGGTCGGCAGCGGCGATCAGGCGGTCGGGGAATACGCCCATCTCGCGGGTCCATTGCGCGACGCCGATCGAGACCGCGATCGGAATATCCGTTCCGACGCACTGTTCGGCGTCGGCGCGACAGACTTCCAGCACGCGGCGGGCGATCATCGCACCCTCGCGCAGCGTCGAAGACGGCAGCACGATGCAGAACTCGTCGCCGCCGGTCCGCGCCAGCATGTCGCCGGGCCGCAGGCGGGTCTGCGCCATCAGGGTGAAATGCTGCAGGCAGGCATCGCCCGCGGCATGGCCATGGGTGTCGTTGATGGCCTTGAAGTCGTCGAGGTCGATCACCAGCAGCGCGAAGGGCTGGCCGCTCCGCTCCGAACGCGAGCACTCTTCCGTCAACCGCTGCAACAGATGGCGGCGGTTGCCGACGCCGGTGAGGTCGTCGAGCAGCGCGAGATCGGCGACCTCGTTGCGAAGCCGGTCCATCGCCATCAGCAGGAAGCCGAAATTCAGCGCCATCGAGAGGAACACGAGCACCAGGATGACCACCGATTGCACCGGGGTGAAGTGCATGTAGGAGAATCCAACGCCCGCGGTCAGCGCGCCGAACAGGCGGGAGGCGAAAATGACTAGGATGAGAACGGTGACGATGCCGGCCAGCCGGGCACCGGGATTGATGCGGCCCTCATGCGGACTGAACAGCAATTTCAGGCTCAGGACCATCGGCAGCGCCTGCGCGAGCGTGAAGACGGTCATCCGCGCCGGGACGCTGTCGTAGACGAACATGAAGAACGACAGGCCGGCGAAGCAGAAGCCGGTGATCAGCGCGGTGAGGCGCCATGACGCCGGCCGGTTGAAGAATTTCTGGATGCCCATCGCCGCGAGGCAGATCGCCAGGATCAGCGCGGTGCCGGCAAACAGCAGCGGCAGCAGCGAAACCGGGAAAGCCACGCGGAGCATTGCAAATGCCGCGCCTGCCGACGCGGCGAACGCCGAGCCGGTCCAGAACCGCGCGGCGTCGAACGACGGATAGCTGCGCATGACGTAGGCCCAGATCAGGCCCAGCGCGAGAAAGTTGATGATGAAAACCGTCCACAGCGTCGGTACGCTCAGCATCGCGAACCCGGAACGCGTGCGCCCCGTCTCCCCTGTTGTCTGACAGAATCGCTCAAGGCTCCCGCCTCGACGTTCCCTCGCGACAATCCCCGTTGTCTTGAGAGACAAGGTGCATCCGCGCGAATTAACGGACCATCACCGACGCCGAGATAATCCGCGCCGTGGTTTTGAAATGATGAAGAGCGCGCGCGTTCGGGCCGCGTTAAGCATGACGCGCGCGACGCTGACGGTGTGGATGAGCCCGCGTTTCGGTGAATAAGCCCGTCAAAATGCATAACAACTGTGGATAACGCGATGACAACGCCATGACGAGGCGCGGCATCGGCAAGCGAATCTGGTGGGATCGTGATCGAGGATGTTGCGAGGCTGGCCCTCCGCCAAGCATGCCTCGGTGTCGCGTTTCCATCCATTAAACCTTGAGAGGATACTATGGCTAAGAAAGCGAAGAAGGCGAAAAAGGCCAAGGCAAAGAAGGCCAAGAAAGCCAAGAAGAAGTGAATTTTGGCCCGGGTGGATCGCTCAGTTCCGCCCGGGCCCTCACTCCAGGGTGTGTTTGAAGAATGGCGGACCGCGGGTCCGCCTTTTTGGTTTTGCGGAGCGCGCGTTTATCGCTCCGCCAGCGCCAGCTTCGCGCCGAGCGCGGCGAAGCCCGCGGCAACACTGCGCCGCAGCCAGGTCATTACCTTCGGCCGCGTGATGACACTGTCGCGGACCGCGGCGGCGAACAGGCCGTAGAGCGCGAACACCGCAAACGTCATCGCCATGAAGACAGCGCTCAATTCCAGCATCCGCGCGAGCGGGCTCGGCTCGTCGGCCGCGATGAACTGCGGCAGGAACGAGAGGAAGAAGATCGACAGTTTCGGATTGAGGATATTGATCAAGATCGCCGTAACGATGACGCTGCGGCTGGAGCGCGCGTCGGCTGCGGGGCGCGGGTCGATCGCAAGCGCGCCCGTCTCGCGCAACGCCTGCCAGGCCATGTAGAGCAGATAGGCCACGCCGCACCATTTCAGCGCGGCGAATGCCAGCGCGCTCGTATGCAGCACCGCGGCGAGCCCGAGCATCGCGGCCAGCATTTGCGGCAGGATTCCGAGCGTGCAGCCGAAGGCCGCGGCAACGCTAGGCCTGGCACCGCGCGTCAGCGCCACCGCCAGCGTGTAGAGCACGCCGGTGCCGGGGGACGCGACCACGATCAGCGAGGTCAGCAGGAAGGAGAGCGTCATGCCAAGCCATTACCATGGCCGCGGTGGACATGAAAGCACCGCGGCCATGGTACCGTCAGGAGCGCCGCCGCGGCGCCTCGGCATCTTCGTCGCTGCCTGGCTGATACGCCGCCCGTTCGGCCTCGCGGATCACATCGAGCGCGGCCCACGGCTTCGACCAGAATTTTGCGCCATCGGGCAGGTCTTCGCACAGCGGCCTGCCCGAGGTGACGATCACCCCCATGTCTGGGTTGTGCTTCCTCGCGATATGCGCAAGCTCGACGCCGCTCATATTCCCGGCGAGCTGCACGTCGGTCATCATCAGGGCGACGCTGCCGCCAGCGCGTTCCAGAACGGCCTCTGCCGCCTCGGCACTTTCGCATTCGATGAC
>PNLC01000445.1 GCA_013822885.1 Bradyrhizobium sp. | reverse complement strand
GGCAGCCTATCAAGCGATGCAGGAAGTCACCGGCCCGATCATCGCGATCGCGCTGGTGCTGATCGCGGTGTTTGTGCCGCTGGCGTTCATTACCGGATTGACCGGCCAGTTCTACAAGCAGTTCGCGCTGACGGTGGCGATCTCGACGGTGATATCCGCGTTCAATTCGCTGACGCTGTCGCCGGCGCTGGCGGCCGTGCTGCTGAAATCCCACGACGCACCAAAGGACGCGCTGACCCGCGGCATGGATCGCGTGCTCGGCTGGTTCTTCCAGCGCTTCAACCGCTTCTTTCACCGCAGTTCCGAAGCCTACGGCCACGGCGTCAAACGAGTGATCTCCCGCCGGGCCATCGTGATGGTCGGCTATGTCGCGCTGATCGGCGTCACTTTTGGGCTGTTCAAGGCGGTGCCCGGCGGCTTTGTCCCCGGCCAGGACAAGCAATATCTGGTCGGCTTCGCGCAATTGCCCGACGGGGCGACGCTCGACCGCACCGAAGAGGTGATCCGCCGCATGGGCGATATCGCCTTGAAGCTGCCGGGCGTCGAAAGCGCCGTGGCGTTTCCCGGCCTGTCGATCAACGGTTTCACCAACAGCTCGAACTCAGGGATCGTGTTCGTCACGTTGAAGCCTTTCGAAGAGCGCAAGGCGGCCAATCTCAGCGCGGGCGCGATCGCGGCTCAGCTCAACGGCAAGTTTTCCGCGATCCAGGAAGCCTTCATTGCCATGTTCCCGCCGCCGCCGGTGGCGGGGCTCGGCACCATCGGCGGCTTCAAGCTGCAGATCGAGGACCGCGCCGGGCTCGGCTATGAAGCGCTCAACGACGCCACCAAGGCATTCATCGCCAAGGCCCAGGCCGCGCCACAACTGGCCGGGCTGTTCTCCAGCTATCAGGTCAACGTTCCGCAGCTTTACGCCGATATCGACCGCACCCGGGCGCGGCAGCTCAGCGTGCCCGTGACCAGCGTGTTTGAAACCATGCAGATCTATCTCGGCTCGATCTACGTCAACGACTTCAACAAGTTCGGCCGCACCTATTCGGTGCGGGTGCAGGCGGATGCGAAATTCCGCGCCCGCGCCGACGATGTTGGGCTGTTGAAGGTGCGCGCCGACACCGGCGAGATGGTGCCGCTTTCGGCGCTGCTGAAGATCAAGGAAAGCGCCGGACCGGAGCGCGCCATGCGCTACAACGGCTTCCTTACCGCCGACCTCAATGGCGGCGCGGCGCCCGGCTATTCGACCGGCCAGGCCCAGGCCGCGGTGGAGAAGATCGCGGCAGAGACCTTTCCAAAAGGCATCGCGTTCGAGTGGACCGACCTGACCTATCAGGAAATCATTGCCGGCAATTCGTCGCTGGTGGTGTTTCCGGTGGCGCTGCTGCTGGTCTTCCTGGTGCTCGCCGCACAGTACGAGAGCCTGACCCTGCCGCTGTCGATCATCATGATCGTGCCGATGGGATTGCTGGCGGCGATGCTCGGCGTCTGGCTGACCAGGGGCGACAACAACGTGTTCACCCAGATCGGACTAATCGTTCTGGTGGGACTGTCGGCCAAGAACGCCATCCTGATCGTGGAGTTCGCGCGCGAGCTGGAATTCGCCGGACGTACACCGGTGCAAGCCGCGATCGAGGCCAGCCGCCTGCGGCTGCGGCCGATCCTGATGACGTCGCTTGCCTTCGTCATGGGCGTGGTGCCGCTGGTGATCTCCAGCGGCGCAGGCTCCGAGATGCGTCACGCCATGGGGGTCGCGGTGTTTTCAGGCATGATCGGCGTCACCGCGTTCGGCATCTTCTTCACGCCGATGTTCTACGTGCTGCTGCGCGCATTGGCCGGCAACCGGCCGCTGACTCAGCATGGCGAAGCATCGGCAGGCAATATCGCGCGCAGTCCGGCCGAGTAGGAAACCCAGAAATCACCTGCCGTTGGACTTGCGCCAGGCCGCAAAATCCTTTGGCGTCTGCTCGTCGGTGGCGGGATAGAGGCCAAGGATCGAACGGCCGCCGCGGACCTGCTCGGTGACGAAATCCTCGAACGCGGTCATCTCGACCGCTTCGTCGGCGATCTCGTCGGCGAGATGCGCGGGTATGACGATGACGCCGTCGCTGTCGCCAAGGATGACGTCGCCGGGAAACACCGGGGCGTCGCCGCAGCCGATCGGCACGTTGATCTCGATCGCCTGATGCAGCGTCAGATTGGTCGGCGCGCTCGGGCGGTGGTGATAGGCGGGGAAGCCCAGGGCGGCGATCTCGGCGGAATCGCGGAAGCCGCCGTCGGTGATCACGCCGGCGCAGCCGCGCTGCATCAGCCGCGTCACCAGGATGGCGCCGGCGGACGCGGCGCGGGCATCCTTGCGGCTGTCCATCACCAGCACGGCGCCGGCCGGGCAATCCTCGATCGCCTTGCGCTGCGGGTGGGCACGATCGCGAAACACATCGATCTTGTTGAGATCCTCGCGTGCCGGCATGTAGCGCAGCGTAAAGGCCTCGCCGACCAGCACCGGCTGATTGGGGCCAAGCGGATGCACGTCCTGAATCATCTGGATGCGAAAGCCGCGCTTGAAAAGCGCAGTGGCGACGGTGGCGGTGGAGACGGTCTTGAGTTTGTCGCGGGTGGCGTCGGTTAGTTTTGTCATCGCGTTCCTTTCATTCGTCATTCCGGGGCGCGAAGCGAACCCGGAATCTCGAGGTTCCGGGTTCAAGGCTTCGCCTTGCCCCGGAACGACGTTGGTTAATAAATCGACGGCTCCTCGACCGGCTTGCCAAAGCCCGTCTCGAGAAAATCGAAGTCGCAGCCTTCATTGGCCTGCTTGATGTGGCGGGTGAACATCCAGCCATAGCCGCGCTCGTAGCGTGGCTCCGGCGCCTTCCATGCGGCGCGGCGCTTTTCCAGTTCGGCGGCTGATGCATCGAGGTTGATGGTACGGGCATTGACGTCCAGGGAGATCATGTCGCCGTTGCGCACCAGCGCCAGCGGTCCGCCGATATAAGACTCCGGCGATACGTGCAGGATGCAGGCGCCGTAGCTGGTGCCGCTCATGCGCGCGTCCGAAAGCCGCACCATGTCGCGCACGCCCTGCTTCACGAGCTTGGTCGGGATCGGCAGCATGCCCCACTCCGGCATGCCGGGACCGCCCTGCGGGCCGGCATTGCGCAGGATCAGCACGTGATCGGCGGTGACGTCGAGATCGGGATCGTCAACCGCCTTCTTCATCGACGGGTAGTCGTCGAACACCATCGCCGGCCCGGTATGCTTGAGGAAGCGCGGCTCGCAGGCGCTCGGCTTGATCACGCAGCCATCCGGCGCGAGGTTGCCCTTGAGCACGGCAAGCGCGCCCTCGGCATAGATCGGATCCTTGACGGTGCGAATGACGTCGTCGTTATACACTTCGGCGCGCGCGATGTTGTCGCCGAGGCTCTCGCCGGTGACCGTCATGACGTCGAGATGCAGATGCTCCCTGATGCGGCTCATCAGGCCCGGCAGGCCGCCGGCATAGAAGAAATCTTCCATCAGATATTTGTCGCCGCTCGGCCGGACGTTGGCAATCACAGGCACCTTGCGGCTGGCCTTCTCGAAATCGTCGAGCCCGATGTCCTGCCCGGCGCGGCGGGCCTGCGCGATCAGGTGGATGATCGCATTGGTCGAGCAGCCCATCGCCATCGCCACCGTGATCGCGTTTTCGAACGCCTTGCGGCTTTGGATCTTGCTCGGCGCGAGATCCTCCCACACCATCTCGACAATCCTTCGGCCGCATTCCGACGCCATGCGGATGTGGCCGGCATCGGCGGCGGGGATCGAAGACGCGCCCGGCAACGTCATGCCGATCGATTCCGCGATCGCCGTCATGGTCGAGGCGGTGCCCATGGTCATGCAGGTGCCGTAGCTGCGGGCGATGCCGGCTTCGACGTCCACCCAGTCCTTGTCTGAGATTTTTCCGGCGCGCCGCTCGTCCCAGTATTTCCAGGCGTCCGAGCCCGAACCCAGCGTCTTGCCCTTCCAGTTGCCGCGCAGCATGGGTCCTGCGGGAAGATAGATCGTCGGCAGGTTCATGCTGGTCGCCCCCAACAGCAGACCCGGCGTGGTCTTGTCGCAACCGCCCATCAGCACC
>PNLC01000444.1 GCA_013822885.1 Bradyrhizobium sp. | reverse complement strand
TGAAGCGCAAGAATCAGATTGGCGATCTGATCCTGCCGATTGCCGCCATTCGGGGTGAAGGCACCTCGAATGATTACCTGCCGCCGGAAGTGCCCGCGCTGCCCGCGTTCGAGCTGCAACGCGCGGTATCCACCATGATCCGCGATCTCGGCTTCGACTATTGGACGGGCACGGTCTACACGACCAACCGCCGGGTCTGGGAACACGACGACCGCTTCAGGGAGCTGCTGCGCCGTACGCGAAGCATGGCGATCGACATGGAGACCGCGACCATCTTTGCCGCAGGGTTTGCCAACCACATTCCGACCGGCGCGCTGCTTCTTGTATCCGATCAGCCGATGATTCCCGAGGGCGTGAAGACCGAAGCGTCGGATCGAGCGGTGACCGCCAGCTACATGGAGCGGCACATCGAGATCGGAATTGAGGCCTTGAAGCTGGTGCGGCGCCGGGGCCGCAGCGTCAAGCATTTGCGTTTCGAGGACGATTTCGACGCCGGGCAGAACGAGCCGCAATGAGATCGCTGTCGGGACGGCGATGCGCAATCGCGCCGCCGTGTCGCCTGCGCGCTATTCGCCCTTGAGGCCCGCGGCGCGGATCACCTCGCTCCACTTGCGCGTCTCATCGTCGATGAACTTGCCGAACTCGGCGGCCGTGCCGCCCTTCGCTTCCAGTCCCTGGGCCACCAGTTTCTGCTTTACGTCGGGATCGGCCAGCGCGCGAATGACTTCTGCCTGCAGCCGTTCGACGATCGGCTGCGGCGTCGCAGCCGGCGCCATGAAGCCGTACCAGCCGGACGCGACCACGTTGGCGAGCCCCTGCTCGCGCAGCGTAAGGGCCTCCGGATAGATCGGGCTGCGCGCGGCCGACGCCACGCCCAGCACGCGCAATTGACCGCTCTGGATGTGCGGCAACGCCGTGCTGATCGCGGTGAGCGTGGCGTCGAGGCGGCGCGCCAGCAGTTCGGTGTAGGCCATGTTGTCGCCGCGGAAGGGAACGATCAGGCCCTTGACGCCTGCGTCGCGAAACAGCAGCTCAGCCGCCAGATGCGGTTGCGAGCCTGCGCCCGGCGAACCGAAGGTAAGGCCTTCTGGCTTCGACTTGCCGTAGGCGATCATCTCCTGAACGGTCTTGAACGGCGCCTGCGCATTGACCACCAGGAACAGCGGCGCCATGACGGCCATCGCCACCGGCTGCAGATCCTTGCGATTGTAGTTCAGCTTCTCGAACAGCGCTTCGGCTGTCGCAAACGGCGCCGCGGCATAGAGCACCGTGTATCCGTCCGGCGCGGCGCGCGCGACCAATTCATTGGCGACGCGGGTGCCCGCACCCGGCTTGTTCTCGACGATGAACTGCTGGTTCAGGCGGCGTCCAAGCTGCTCAGCGAGAATTCGCAACGAGATGTCGCTGGCCCCGCCGGCCCCATACGGCGAAACCAGCCGCACGATGCGCGTCGGCCAGTCGCCCTCGGCGCGCGCCTGAAAGACCGAGCCGGCGGACAAGGAGGCGACGGCCCCCAACAAGGTTCGGCGTGAAATGGTCATCAATGCCTCCGCACATCAGGGGCCGCCGTAAAGTCCGGAGCAGCCTGGACATCAGTCCCGTTTCTTCCCACCGCGACAGCACGAGCGTTGGAATCGCCGGGCTTCTTGTTGAGGTGACGATAGATAGGCGCCGTCTATCGGACAATGTGTATTTTTTGACTGATTTATCACTACCGCCTATAAATCCGACTGCGGGTGATATCGGGAGATTTCGGAATGGCGATGGATGTGACGCTGCGGCAGCTCCGAGCGTACATTGCTGTGCTGGAGTCAGCGAGTTTTTCCGAAGCGGCCAAAGCCATGCACCTGTCGCAGGCGGCGCTCAGCGGATTGATCAAGGAGCTCGAGAGCCGCCTCGGCGTCCGTTTGCTGGACCGCACCACAAGGAAGGTCGCGCCATCCGCGGTCGGCGAGGCGTTCGAACCGATGGCGCGGCGGGTGCTTGCAAACCTCGACGAAGCCCTCGACAACCTCACCAACCTCAAGGAGTTGCGCCGTGGGCTGGTGCGCGTCGCGGCGCCCGAACCGTTGTCCTGCACGCTGCTGCCGGCGCTTATCGCCGCATACAGCGAACAGCATCCCGGCGTCGACGTCCGGTTCGACGACGTACCGATCCAGGAGGTGCTGGCCGGCCTTGAGAACGGCAGCACCGACATCGGTTTCGGACCGGCCGGCGTGGTTCCGGACCAGCCCGTCGAATCTCATATGATCTGTGCGGACCCGCTCTGGGTTGCCCTGCGCCCCGATGATCCTTTGACGAAAGGCAAATCGGTCAGTTGGAAGGACATGCGCGACCGGCCGCTGATCAACTACATGCCCAACATCGCTATCAACGTGTTGAGCAACGTGCCGTCCCGGAATCATCCGAGAGAACTGGTGCCGGTGCACCGGGTCAACACCGCCCTCTCGATGCTCCGCGTGCGGCAGGGCGCGGTGATCTGCCCTTCCATGGCCGAGCCGCTGGTGCGCGGCTTCGGCCTGACGTTCCTGCCGCTGCGACAACCCACCGTCAAATGGAACGTCGCGATGTTCGCGCGCCATCGCCCGTCGCTCTCGCCCGCCGTGGAGAGCTTTCTCAACTTCACGCGAGAGTTCACGCCGAACTGGGCGGCCACAGGCCTCGACAGCCGACGCGCGGTAGAGACCAAAAAGCGAGCTTGATAAAACGGCCGCTTCTATTCCGCGGCGGTCGCCGACCTCTTCGCAACGCGCTCTTCACCGCCGAACACGATGCCCTCATAGCCCTTGGCGGCAACATCGTTGATGGCGGCGACGTATTTCGGCGTGCCGCCGTTATAGACCAGGTAGCGGGTCTTGCCGTGTTCGTGGCCGGGGACGTTGGAATTGTAGCCCGTGAACCACGACTTGGCTTTGCGCATCAGCATGATGGCGTACATCTTGGTGACATGGGCGGTCCAGCGCGCCTGCGCCTCTGATGTCGCTTCGGCCCGCGTATAGCCGCGGCTCCACATATATTCGAGCAAATCCATGCACCAGCCGACGCCATTCTCGATGCCGCGCGGAAAGTTCGTCGAGGCCGAACCGCTCTGCGGTCCGGTCGGCATCAGGAGATTGGGAAAGCCGTGCACCATCATGCCGAGGAAGGTCGAAGGACCGTCGCACCATTTGTCGAACAGCTTAGCGCCATCCATGCCAGTGATGTCGATCGCATCGAACGAACCCGTGATGGCGTCGAAGCCGGTGGAGTAGATGATGATATCGAATTCGTAGTCGCGTGCGCTGGTTCGCAGGCCCTTCTCCGTCACCCGTTCGATGGGCGTCTCGCTGATATCGACGAGGTGAACATTGTCGCGGTTGTAGGCTTCGAAATAGTTGGTCTCCAGCGGCACCCGCTGCACGCCGAAACCGTGGTCTTTCGGGATCAATTTCTCCGCCGTCACGGGATCCTTGACACGGCGGCGAATGCGGTCGGCGATGTAGGCGGAAAACTCCGCGTTGGCCGCCTCGTCGGTGAATATCTCGCGGAAATTACTCAGCCATATGCCAAAACCCGGCTCGTCGTAGAGCTTGTCCCACAGCGCCAGCCGCTCCTCGCGGGTGACTTCGTAGAAGCCGCGGCGGTCGGGTTCGTGCTCGAAGCCGCCCGGCGTACGGGTGCAGGTCGCAAAGATATCGTCGTAGCGGGAGCGGATGTCGGCCATCTCGGCATCAGAGATGGGACTGTTGTTCAGCGGCGCGCTCCAGTTCGGGCGCCGCTGGAACACGGTAAGTTCTCCGACCTTGTCCGCGATCTCGCCGATCACCTGAATGGCGGTGGCTCCCGTGCCGATGATGGCGACCTTCTTGCCGGCGAGGTCCACCGGCTCGTGCGGCCAGTGGAAGGTGTGGAACGAGCGCCCCTTGAAACGGTCCATGCCTTCGAGCCGCGGCAGCGTCGGCGTTGACAGCAAGCCGATCGCGAGAACGGCGAACCGGCACGTCAGTTCGCGGCCATCGTCGAGCCTGAGCCGCCAGATATCACTCGTCTCGTCGAACGTGGCCGCCTCGACCTTGCAGTTGAACTGCATGTATTTGCGCAAGCCGAACTTGTCGGCGACGTAA
>PNLC01000443.1 GCA_013822885.1 Bradyrhizobium sp. | reverse complement strand
CCGGCGGGTACGGTGGTGCAGGTGGTACAGGCCGGCTTCATGATCGGCGAGCGCGTGCTGCGCCCGGCGCTGGTCGCCGTCTCCAAGGGCGGCGCGAAGGCGGCGCCGGGAGCGAACTGAGTCGGCTTACTCTTTGGTCGGCTTACTCTTTGAGGGGCTTCTCGTCTGCGCTCGGCCGGTAAGTGCCAAAGCTCCAGAGATTGCCTTCCGGATCCCGGCAGGCAAAGTCGCGGCTTCCATAATCCGTGTCGTGAAGCTCCATCTCGATCTTGGCGCCTGATGCCTTGACTCTGGCGTGCAGCGCATCCGGATCGTCGACGGCGACGTAGAGTGCGTCGGTGCGACGGCCGCCGATATCGCCGACGAGTTTGCCGTAGTCGTCGTTCCGGCATTGGCCAAGCATCAGCAGCGAGGGCCCGTAGGTAAGTTCGGCATGCTGGATCGTTCCGCCGTTGCGATGGACGACGCGCTCGGTGAAGCCAACCACGTCTTTCAGCCAGCCGATCATGGCATCGGTGTCCCGGCAGCGCATCGTCGGATAGATGCGCGGCGCTTCGATTTCGCTTTGTTCGGTCACAAAAAAACTCCTTCTGCTGCTGCGCCAATATGCACAAGCGAGGCAGCGCCGGCTTGAAGATTTGTTACCAGGCCCAACGGAAGCATGTTTCGACTGAGTTGAATCATGCTCGCCGGTCACCTTCTTGAGCCTGATACTTTCGGAAATCGGCGCAAGTTGGCCTGTTAATAAGGCCTTAAAAACAAAGGTTTGTTGGATCTTTTCCGTCGGAAGAGCGGCCATTCAATGGATTTTCAGGGAAGGAATGTTATATTCGAAGCATGGCAGAACGCCCTGAAACGGTGACCGAAAAATCCACCGCAGCCTATATCCGTGGGCTCGCGGCGCAGCATCACGTCACCTACGTTCAGACCCAATCCGATCTACTCGCGCAGCACATGACGCGGCTGGCGGATGACGCCGTCCAGCCCGACGAGATCGAATGCATGCTGTTTGCCCTGCATCGTGCCGGCCATCTTGACCGCCGTCAGCTCGTGCATCTTCAGGTTAAATACCTGCGCGAAGCCAAGCCGTGATCTTCGATCCATTCGGCGATTTCGCGACCGAAGGCCATCTGCGCAACTTCGAAAAAGAGAAAGATCTCGCAATCGTCAAGCGCGCGGAAAACGCGTCGTTCACGACCGGCCTCGACGAGGCCTTTGCAAGCCTCGCGAAGGCCAAGACGCTCTCATACGATGACGTGCTCAAGACCCATGGCATCCTGTTTGGCGCGGTCTATCCCTGGGCGGGGCAGGATCGCACCCAGACCGCACCGAAGCTGACCATCAAGAAGGGTCCGGTCATCTTCGCAAACGCGCCGGAAATCCGCGCCGCGGTCGAGTTCGCGTTACGCAAAGGACAGGACAAGGACTACATGAAAGCCAGGTCCGGCGAGATCATGGGTTATCTTGCCTATGGGCACCCGTTTCTCGACGGGAATGGCCGCACCATCATGACTGCGCATTCCGTGCTCGCGCAACGAGCGGGCTTTAGCATTGACTGGTCGGCAACGACGAAGAATTCCTATCTCGACGCGCTCACGAAGGAAATCGAAAACCCTTCAAAGGGCCATCTCGACGGCTATCTGACGCCGTTCATGCGCGATCCGATCGCGTATGAACAACTCGCCACCGCGATCGTGCAGGCGCCAGGATTGGATGGCAGCGTGCAAGATGCGGCGCTTGACGAGGTTCTTGGCAATGCCGATGAGCCGGCTGTTAAGGCCCAATACGAAGCCATGTTGACGAAGCGCAAGCGTACATAGGACCGACGCATCCTCGCGGTCTCGGATGGAATTTCCGCGATGTCATTGAGCGGGCCCGGTTTCAGCGACACGAATCAACGTTGCCGTCTCTAGGCATCCAGCGATCGCACCAGACGGCTGTCGGTCAGCGCCAGCCGTCGGGCCCAGGCCGTTGGCGGCTCGCCGGCAAGGAGCGAAAATTCGCGGGCGAGATGCGCCTGATCGGAATAACCGCTCTCGGCCGCAATCCCGGCCCAGCCACGTGCGTCCACCGTATGTGCGAGCTGGCAGGCTCGATGGAAACGCATGATGCGGGCAACCGGCTTCGGCGCGAGACCGAGTTCGGATCGAAAACGGTTCACCAGGTGCTTGCGACTCCAGCCGATCTCCTTGGCCAGCGCCGTAATCCGCGCACTGCCCGAGGTCAGCGCCAGCCGGCGGTATGCGAATGCGATCTCGGGCGAAGGTACATGATTGGCGCGATCAGCAATAAAATCCTCGACCAGATCGAAGCGGTTTTGCCAACCGCGTGTCGCGCCAAGCCGCTCGCGCAGCCGCCGGCCTTCATGGCCCAGCACGTCGCTGATGTCGATCATGCGCGCGGTGAGATCGACCACGGCGCCACCGAAGAAGCGATAGGCGCCAAGCGGCGTGAAATCCACCTGCACGCATTCCGCGCCGCCGTCTGACTCGATGAGGACCGGGCCGGCATAGAGCCCGGCGGCGAAGCTCGGTTGCCGGTCGGCGGCATCAGGCTCACGCCCGAGCGCGATCAGGAACGGCGTGCCGAAACTGATGATAAGCGGCACCACGAGGGATGCAGTTTCGCGCAGGGAAAACCTGCCGCGCGCCATTTCGCGGTAACCCGACATTCCCGAAATAAGCCCCGCCGTGCGTTGTGACGGCGCTCGACGGACCAACTCGAACGTGAACGGCGCCGTCAGATCGGACATCCCTTGCCTCTTCGAGAGTAGCAACTCAATCCGCGATATCGTCCGACTTGATCCGCTTGACGCCGGCCTTGGTCATGTCGGCCCGGGCCTTGGCGAGCGAGCCCTGAGGTGTCGATGCCGCGGCAGGCGTCTTCGGCCAAAAAGTACCGAAGCAGCGACTGCTGGAGCGATGTTGAGCGTGATATCGTTCTATGAAAGCCACTCCACCGGTACGCTCAAAGCCTGCGCGAGCTTCGCGATGGTCTCTGTAGTTCCCGCGCGGCGCCCGCTTTCGAGATCGGACAGATAGCCCTGACCGATACCTGTCTTAGAACTCAAATGTAGCTGTGTCTCGCCGCGCCAATTGCGAATGGCCTTCAACCGACTCTCACCTCGAAGAATCGCAGCACTAACCTCCGGGGGCAGTACGCCGCCGCCAGCAGCCTTCCGGGCATCGTAGATGGCGACGTCATCGGCATCCTCGGCCTCGTGATCGGCGCGTTCAACGAGCGCCTCATATTCGGCACGGGGCAGCACCACGAGCTCTTCGCCGTTGGGCGTTCGAATGATCTGTGGCCCACTCATGCCTTAGCTCCTCTTGTAAGTCGTCGTGGCTCGGCGGCCGATGTAGATGGCCAGGATCGTGGTTGCATCTTCATCGAAGATCACCCGATAGCTGCCAATACGGAGACGGTAGCCGTCGCGGCCTTGAAGAGACCTCACGTCGCCTTGGCCCGTCACGGCGTATCGGTGAAGCGCAGCTTGCACTTGCTCGCGGGCGTCCTGGGGAAGCGCATCAATGTCTTTCGCGGCGCTCGGCGTGAGGATGATCGTATTCACGAGCGATAATATCGCGAGCTCCAGCATGCCGTCAAGCGATAATATCGCTCGTCTTTTGCGCCTTCACATGGAGATCTGGCTAGTCAACACGCGACGAGCAGCCCGGAAAGCGACGCACCTCAACCCGCGATATCCCCCGACTGGATCCGTTTGACGCCGGCCTTAGTCATGTCGGCCGTCGGCCCAGGCCTTGGCGAGCGAGCCCTGGGTGTCGATGCCGCGGCAGGCGTCTTCGACCACGTAGGTTTCAAAGCCTGCCTTGCGCGCATCGAGCGCGCTCCATGCCACGCAGAAGTCGGTGGCGAGCCCAGCCAGGAACAGCCGCTTCACCTTGCGTGCCTTGAGGTACGCGGCGAGGCCGGTCGTGGTCTTGCCGTCGGCCTCGGTGAAGGCTGAATAGCTGTCGACTTCCTTGTGAAAGCCCTTGCGGATGATGAGCCCGGCCTGCGGGATCGAGAGTTCCTTCGACAGCGCCGCGCCCTCAGTGCCCTGCACGCAGTGATCGGGCCACAGCACCTGCTTGCCATACGAAAGACCAA
>PNLC01000442.1 GCA_013822885.1 Bradyrhizobium sp. | reverse complement strand
TGTGAACAGCTTCTTCTCGGTGATCGCCTTGATGATCGTTCCCTTGCAGACGCCGTTGCAGCCGCAGATTTCGGTGGCGTCGCTCATGGCGGCGACCGAATTCTGGCCGGCGTGACCGCCGCCGCCGAGATTGGCGGCTCCGAACACCAGCCGTTCGCGCATTGCCGATACGTCGGTGCCGTCACGCAGATGCTGGAAGTACCAGGGGCCGTCGACGGTATCGCCGTAGAGCACGGCGCCGACGATCTTCTTGTCGCGCAGGATGATGCGCTTGTAGACGCCGCGGTTGGCGTCCTGCAGCACAATCTCCTCCTTGTCCGGTCCCGGCGCGAAATCGCCGGCCGAGAACAGGTCGATGCCCGTCACCTTCAGTTTGGTCGAGACCACCGAGCCGTCATAGGTGGCAAAGCCCTTCATGGCGAGATGGTTGGCGCAGACCTTGGCCTGCTCAAACAGCGGCGCCACCAGACCATAGACCTGGCGGCGGTGCTGCACGCATTCGCCGACGGCGTAGATGCGGCCGTCATAGGTCTGCATGGTGTCGGAGACGACGATGCCGCGCTCGCAATGAAGCCCCGCCTTTTTGGCGAGTTCGAAATTGGGCCGGATGCCGACCGCCATCACGACGAGATCGGCCGCAAGTTCCGAACCATCGCCGAAGCGCACGCCGGTGACGCGGTCCTCGCCTAGGATGGCCTCGGTCTGGGCCGGCATCTTGAACACCATGCCGCGTTCTTCCAGCGACTTGCGCAACAGCCCGCCGGCGACCGGATCGAGTTGCCGCTCCATCAGGGTGTCGAGCAGATGCACGACGGTGACGTTCATGCCGCGCTTCATCAGGCCGTTGGCGGCTTCGAGACCGAGCAGGCCGCCGCCGATCACCACGGCGTTGCGGTGGCTGGTCGAGGCTTCGACCATGCGCTCGACGTCGTAGATGTCGCGGAAGCCGATCACGCCGGGGAGATCCTTGCCCGGCAGCGGCAGCATGATCGGGTTGGATCCGGTGGCGATCAGCAGGCGATCATAGGGCACCCGCTCGCCGGCCGCGGTGACGACCTCGCAGGTGCGGCGGTCGATCATCGTGACCGTTTCGCCCTTGCGTAGCGCGATGTTGTTGTCGTCGTACCATTGCACGGTGTTGAGCATGATATCGTCGACGGTCTTTTCTCCGGCGAGCACCGGCGACAGCAGTATCCGATTGTAGTTGCCATAAGGCTCGGAGCCGAAAACGGTGATGTCGTAGAGATCCGGCGCGCGCTCGAGCAGCGCCTCGACGGTCCTGATGCCGGCCATGCCGTTGCCGATGACCACCAGTTTTTGCCTGCTTAGCTTCTCGAGCATGGTCTGCCTTTCAAATTCCGACGACACCCCTCGGCGACGCGACATGCGTCGTCGTTCGGTTGGATAGCTGTTGGGAGTTTTGGGGAGCCCATCCGCGGGCGGCTGACCGTCATCGGTGACGACCGATAGCCACATTACTTCAAAGTTCATGCCAACTTGGCCCAGCGAATTCCGCGAGCAATATCAAGCGCTTTTTCCGCTCAGCTAAAGTGCCCCGATGTAGGTAGCGCACAAAAAAGCACCAGCCTGCGCGTTTGAGTGGCGCAGAGTCTCGGATGCCGCCAACAGCGATCCGTTCAGGATGACCGTCGTTCAGCCGCAATGGGCGGAAAGTTCAGGGAGCGCGATCAGGCGCTGATGATGTCGCCGAAGATATCGTGGACTTCCAGCGGCTTGTCGACCTGGGTGAACCATTCGGCGCGATTGGCCGCGCGGCGGCGGCCACGCTCGTCGAGCGGCAGCTTGAGCTGCCGCAGCAGGCTCGTCACCTCCTCGCGTGCCGTCACGTGGCCCATGCTGGGCCGCGTGCCCAGCGTCGCCTCGTCGAGGTCATCGAGCGCAGTCAGACCGCGCGGGAAGAATTCACGGTAGACCACCCGCTCCGCAAACCCGTCGATCGACCGGAACCCGAGCCGCAGCGACAGTTCCTTCAGGCCTTCGGCGACGAGTTGCTTGTTGCGCGAGCCAAGCATCGACAGGCGGTTGCGCACCACGATCCAGTCGGTGGTGGCGCCGTCGAGTTGCCGCCGCTTGCGCCGCACGTCACGCACCATCTCCGCGTAATGGCTCTCCCCGGTCACGGAATAGGTGGAGGGATCGACGGTACCGAGCACGTCGACGTCGAGGAAGCTGTCGTTGATCGGGGTCACCAGCGTATCGGCCATCGAATGCGCCAGGCGCATCAGATAGGAGTCGGAACCGGGCGTGTCGATGACGATGAAGTCGTAGGCGCGCTCGACCGCGCTCACCGCCTCCATGAATTGCTGGAACTCGGAATTTTCATTGTCGGCGATCTGCATCGTCTCGCCGAGCTTGATGCAGTAGTGCACCGGAATTTCCAGATCGAGACCGGTCCGGCGTGCCCATGCGTTGCGGTTGCCGATGTAGCGGGTGAAACTTTGCTGGCGGCAGTCGAGATCGATGGTCGCAACGCGCTGTCCGGCCTTCATCAGTGCGACGGCGATATGCAGGGCGGTGGTGGATTTTCCGGATCCGCCCTTTTCGTTGCCCAGCACCACGACGTGCGCCGAACCGGACTGTCCCTGACTTGCTTGAACCAACATGACTCGTTCCCCGTTGTCATCTTCAAATCAACGCGCGGCTGCGGTCAAGTGAAATGCGCGACGTCGTGCGCAAATCGCGCGGCGTGTGTCTTGATGATGAATCCGCTGTCGGCACAGCGATCATTTCGACAGTCAGGCGACGACTCAAATGTCGCGCATGCGCCTTGAGCGCGGGTCGGGCCGCCGCAAGTTTGCCATTGCTGAGTTATCTTGGCGGCACCGCTCTCGCCTTGTAAGGTCGGCCTGCCCGCCGAAATCCCAGGCCCCGTGCCCCATCAGAAACTGCAAGAGATCCATTGCCGATGTCGCGAAGTCCCATGGTCGTCCGTACCGTCCCAGCCTTGCGCCGCGCCATCGAGGCATTGCGCGCCCGAAAGGCCACTACCGCGCTGGTGCCGACCATGGGAGCGCTTCACGACGGTCATGTGTCGCTGGTGCGGCTCGCCAAGCGCCGGGCACAAAAAGTCATCGTTTCGATCTTCGTCAACCCGACGCAGTTCGCGCCGACGGAGGATTTCGGTTCCTATCCGCGCACCTGGAAATCCGATGTCGCCAAACTCGCCGCCGAGAAGGTCGACCTGATCTGGAACCCGGACGTCAAGGTGATGTACCCGGACGGCTTCGCCAGCCGGATCGTACCCGAGGGTCCGGCCATCGCCGGTCTCGAGGACCGCTTCCGACCGCATTTCTTCGGCGGCGTCGCCACCGTGGTCGGCAAGCTGTTCACCCAGTGCCGGCCGGATGTTGCGATCTTCGGCGAGAAGGATTTTCAGCAATTGCGGGTTGTGACGCAGATGGCGCGCGATCTCGACCTCGGCGTCAGGGTGATCGGCTCGCGAACGGTGCGCGAACGCGACGGGCTCGCGATGTCCTCGCGCAACGTCTACCTGTCGGCGGAGGAACGGCAGACGGCGACGACGCTGTACCGCGCCATGAAGGAAAGCGCCAAGCGCCTCAAGGCGGGCGACGAACTGGTAGCCGCCATGGCGGTCGGTCGCGAAATGATCGAAAGTGCCGGCTTCGTGCTGGATTATTTCGAGGCCCGGCATGCCGAGACGCTGGCGCCGGTAGCATCGGTCAAGGACGGGCCGGTGCGGATCCTGGTCGCCGCCAAACTCGGCAAGACGCGCCTGATCGACAATATCGGAGTGTAGGGTCCCGTCAGAGCAGCCCGAGATCGCGCAATTCGCGGCGCATCGGCTCCGGCATCGCCGCCACGCTGGCGGCCGACGACTTCGTGAGGTCCGGCGGCACGGCGTCCTCGGTCAGATAGCGCCAGCCCTGGAACGGGCGCATCGGTCGCGGCGAGACGGCGAACACCTTGGGCTGCATCACGAGGCGGCAGCGGCCGATGCCGTCCTTGTCGCGGAACGGCTCGATCGCAATGATCTTTTCGCGGGCGGCGATTTCACCTTTGATCACCCAGTAGAGCGATCCGCCGGCGATCAATTCGCCATCGCGCTTCGGCGTCATCCGCGTGACGTGGACGTGGCGAAGCGGCAGGCCTTTTTTCTTGGCGGTC